>NZ_JAWRXG010000019.1:0-21247 GCF_046535135.1 Arthrobacter sp. SIMBA_036 | reverse complement strand
CCAACCAGCGCGTAGTACTCGTGCCGTGCGGGATCGTCTTCGCTGAGTAGTGCAGGGGCATCCAGGAGCCGGGCGCGGAGCTCAGCAAAAACGCCGGCTTCACCGCGCTCAGCGGCCAGGGCGGCGGCCCGCACTTCCAAGGTTTCGCGCAGCTCAAACAGCTCATCAATGTTCTCCAGCGAAATATCGGTAACGACGACGCCGCGGCCCCCCGCCGCCGTCGTCAACCCCTCTGCGGTGAGGCGGCTCAGCGCCTCCCGGACCGGGGTCCGTGACACTCCGAGACGTTCGGATTGCTCAACTTCAGCCAGGATGGCGCCCGGCCGAAGACGCCACTCGACGATGTCTTCACGGAGGGCCATGTAGGCCCGATCACTGGCGCGCATGATGCCACTGTATACACAGAGAATGTTTTGCGGCAACGATGCCGTAGAAATCATGCTCAATGTATACATTTGTCCTGAAAGACTCTAGAGTTACATGACGCTTGGACCTCAATTGAAGCTGCAGATCTGCGGTGTATCCGCCGTCGTCATGTAACCGTCCAGTCAGGTTCCGCCGACGCGGAGGCGCCCACTAGCGAAGGAGAATTAGATGGGACCAACTAACAGTTCAGGACGGGACGTTTCAGCTAGCTCACCCATGCAGCACGGTAACGGTCCGAGGAGTGGGGTGGACGCGGAAGCAGGCCACAGTCCCGCCAAGGTGCGCATTCATCACTTGCAGCAAGCGAAGCTCGGTGGTACGAAATTTGCAATGCTGACCGCCTACGAGCAATATTCGTCGGAGATTTTCGATGCCGCCGGCATCGAGGTGCTTCTCGTTGGCGATTCGGCATCTAACAATGTTCTCGGCAACGAAACCAGCATTCCTGTCACTGTGGACGAATTACTGCCGCTGTGCCGCGCAGTTGCCCGGTCTACGAAGCGTGCTTTGATCGTGGCCGACCTACCGTTCGGCAGTTACCAAGTTTCCCCGGAGCAGGCTGTATCTACGGGCGTCAGGTTTCTCAAGGAAGGCCTGGCCCACGCCGTCAAGATCGAAGGCGGCAGCTACTATGCGCCCACCGTTCGCGCCATGGTTCAGGCCGGAATCCCGGTGATGGCCCATATAGGTTTCACTCCGCAGAGCGAGCATGCGTTGGGGGGATATCGCATCCAGGGCCGGGGCGATGATGCGCAGCGGGTGATCAATGATGCGGTCGCTCTTTCTGAAGCGGGTGCATTCTGCGTGTTGATGGAAATGGTTCCTGCAGAGACGGCAGCCGCCGTGGATGCGGCAGTCCGTGTTCCAACCGTGGGCATAGGCGCCGGCAAAGAAACCACGGGACAGGTACTCGTGTGGCAGGACATGGCGGGCCTGCGTGGCGGCCGTATGGCGAAGTTTGTCAGGCAGTACGCAGACCTTCGCCGCACGCTTTCGGACGCCGCTACCGCTTACGGCAACGACGTCCGATCTGGACGGTTTCCAGGTCCGGAGCACTCTTTCTGATCCCGGTACGGCGCGCGACAGTTCGCAGGCGATTCCGGGCAAACACAGCGTAAAGCTGCGATGTTTAACAGGACAGCCATGGGGGCATAGAGACCCTATCTCGGCGGGCTCTACGGGCACAGGTCAATTGCGGAAATCGCTCATGACACCGTGGGTTCGATTCAGTAATGATCCCTCTAAGCGGCGGCGTATGACTGGGGGACCGTGCGATGAAGCAGCAAACTACATTGCATCCGGTGGTCGCAAGGGCGACATTAACCAACCGTTCTGGTCGTCGTTTGCCGCCTGATGCTTCGCTCGATGGACACCAGGTGGACAGTTACACGCGGAGAACCGGGAGAGCGTTCACGACCAATGCGCCGAGCGCTTTGGCGTCACCAAGGAAACGAGCGGAAGTTCTCGCACGTACTTCCCGCCCGTACTGTCCACTGCCGACTACGGTACGTGTCGTCAACTCGATTCTTTGGCTCAGCGCGCGCGATGGCGCAGCGAAGGTGGCGGGCACCTACTTCCTAAGGCCAGATTCTTGGCCTGCGTTCATTCGATTCTCCGCATCTTCCGCTGGCGTAATCACCCAAGTAATGGCATGTCGAGGTGTGTTTTGTAGGCGGTCTCTTTGTTGGTGTTCCAGCCGGCGATGATGCCATCTCCCAACAATTGGTCGCTGAGTCTCGCGAAGCGGTAGGCGGGGTCGATGTCGAGCGCCAGCTGCATGAACTGGTGGGCTTTGGAGCCACGTCCTTGCCACCAGTTGATATATCCGATGCTGGTGAGGATGGGCGCAGCGTGTTGAGGGCTGGTCCTGGTGTACGCGTGGAGAAGTAGTTGTTGGGCCCATTCAATTCTCGACCATTGAGGTGGCGCTTGGGTTTGCGCGAAAAGAACGTGGTGCGGTGGTTCGTTGATGCCGGGGATGTCCGCCATGAGTTGGTCACGGATGTGTGGGAACTGGAAGTATGCGATGAGGCGATCGCGTCGTCTTCTGTGGGGTAGTCCGTGGAGCTCAGCATCGACATCCAGTGGTCGTGGGCCTTCTGGACTGATTCGTGGGCGAACCCTGAATTGATCTTTGCCTTATGATTTTCGACGGCGCTGGCGTGCTCTGCTCGGTGTGTTGGTGGCGGGAGGATGATTTGGTTGGAGGGTTCGATGGTGCTGCCGCGGTAGATGAATTCGGCATTGACCCGGCTGTACTGGGTCCTGCTGACGGGAAAGTGATTGCTTGTCCGGGTTCCTCGTCATACGGGGAGTAAGTGTCGTCTCCGACGAAGATCCGTCGCGGATGGTGATGCCGTTGCCGGCGAGGGCGCCGGTGAGGGCTGCGATGGTGACTGCGTAGGTGTTTCGGTGCCTGGTTCGTTAGTTTGTGGGTGTAAAGGGTGAAAAAGATGCTGTTGGCGTTGGTATCGCTGGTGAGGTAGTTGGTGACGGTTCTGGCGTGAAGAACTTCTTGTCCTGATCGGCGCGGGAGGTAGATGCCAGTGTCGCGCCGACGTTGTTCCCGTACAGGGTGGTGCACACGAGGCTTTCTTGAGGCCAAAACCCGAGAGTGTGCCCGATGAAGCTGAGCAGATCGGCCGGGTCCATGATGGTGAGCGCATTCATCGTTTGTCCTATCCCTCGATGGCAGTAATTGTGGAAATTGGTCTGTGCACCGTTCCGGCCGTGACAGAAGTGCTGGTCATGGAAGCCTTGAGCGAGTGACTGGGACTCGCCGGGAAATCTTGTGTGCGGGGAGCGACTCAAAGCGTCGTACGTGGTTGTGGGACGGTTCCGGCGTTTGCGCGTGCTCGCGCGGCTATCCGGCCAAGTCCGGTGAATGTCAGAAATGACAAAGAGCGATATATTGTTTCTGGTCTTTCATGTCTGCTCCTTGGAAGCACGCCATGACGCTTACCGTGAGAAGCTTCCGGCCCTTGTGGAACGGAGTCCAGAGTTCCGGCCAAGGAACACGACTATTCGGAGCGACTGAGCTCGGGGGTAGGCCTGTGAGTTGGCGCCACCCCAGATCCCCAGAAAGAGGGCAATTGCGAGTTGCGCGTGCACCATCACTCAGGTTCTACTCCCAAGCCATAGATCATTGTGAAAATGCTAAAGATTCTGCGAAATTTCGGTTGATTATCTAAATGCGTAAAAAGACGTGTGTGCCCACACTGGAGACAGCGGATCGCAACACTAGTTGAGATGAGGGCGAGGACGATGAAGCGCAGAGGGACACCGTACAACTGCCCCCGCTCCGGACCGCCCATGGTGGACAGCGCGAGATCGGCCTATGTTTTGACCCTGTCCGTTGAGATTAGCGCCGTCGCACCTGTGGATAGATGGTGTGATGGGACGATTTGGCCAGATTGCGCTGATTCGACAGATCGGACCAACGCGCGGGCGTCAGAGGGAGAGTACTTTTAGGGATAGCTGGGCCTGTTGTTCAACGTCCAATGCCTCGGCTAGTGCCGCATATGATTGCGGACGCTCAATTAAACCTGGGGCGGTCCGGCACTCCAGTCCATCTTCTGCTTTCAAATAGCAACGATAGGCGACACCTTGAATGCTTGAAGGACGGCCAAAACATAGAAAGTGGAGAACCCTGGCAGCGATACGTCGTGGAGATGCGACGCTCAGCATGGTCGGCCCTGGTTCCAAAATGTGGAGTTTGCCGATAGATGGCGGTGTTCTTTGACCCGTCAATGTCGCTAGTTGTCTATAACAAGGGCGCTGGTAGCTGCTTCGATGACGTCGCTCCATTCCGGTCGCGGCCTTCGTGAGCCAGAGGATGACGAAGGCCTCCGCACAGGCAGCGAGAATGGACTCACTTCTGGTGCGGAGGCCTTTGGGCGTCCGGCGGCCCACAGGGGCCGGACGTGGGCTCCCCAGTGCACTAAGCGCCTAGTAGCGGCGAGTCGGAATCGTGAGCCTTCATTTCTCACCATGTCACCGTCACCTGATGCTGGTTACTTGGAGCTCCGGGCGCCGTCCCCTCCGTGTATCACGAACTCGGTACCCCCTGGTGGCAGGATTCGTCGCTCCCCAGGCAGACCACTGGATCGGCGATCTTCCGCCGGCTCGCCAGTTGGGTGGAGGGCACCGAACTGCTCTCCGTCTGCGGCCCCGGGGATGGAAGAGGTGGCCGACATTTCCTTGGGCCGGCCGTCTCTCGTGTGCCTAGTTCACTGCAGCCGCCAGAGCGTAGGGCCACCACCCTTGTTGCGCTCACTGGCGGCCGATGTTGCTGTATGTCGCTGGATGCGTGCGACGGTAGATGATGGCCATGACTAACCCGAGAACAAATAGGCCCACGATCAGAGCCATCAGAGCGGTGGCGAGCACCGTCGATCCTCCAACCAGTGAAGCGAAGTTGACGGCCGCCAGGGTCAGTCCGGTGCCCAGCCCAATGATCCCTAGAACCGGGAATACCACCCTGCTCCATGCGGTGTGGTGTGCTCCGTGCCGACGCAGGTAGAGAGGCACAGCGATACTGGCGATGAAGATTACTGCCAGAATCACGAAGCTGGAGATTCCGAGGCTTGCAGTGTAGAGGTCCAAGGGTCCCAGCCCAACGACGGCCGCGATGAGATTCATAAGCAGGCCGGCGGCGCTCGTTGCCATGGAGGCCAGGTAAGGCGAGCCGTGGCGTCGGTGCACTGTGCTGAGCTTGCGGGGGAAGATCTTGTCGGCACTGAGATTGAACAAGTAGCGGGCGGTGATATTGTGTCCGGCCAGGATAACGGCAAAAGTACTGGTGTTGACCAGGATTGTCGCCACGTCGGAGAACACCGTGCCCCCGAATTGCACGAGCGTGCCGGTCATGGATCCGGTGGGATCGGCGGTGGCGAGTTCGACCGCTTTGTCGATGCCGAGTGCGTTGATAAACCCCAGCGAAGATACGGCATAGATGGTCATCGCCACTGCAATGACCGCGAACGTGACGCGGGGAATGACGCGGTTGGGATTCTTGACCTCTTCGCGGAACAACACGGTGACTTCGAAGCCGCCGTACATGCCGAGAGCCAAGAGCAGGCCGGAGCTGAAGGAACCATCAAACCAGTGAGTCGGGAGAAGGGGGGCCAAAGCGATGCCGGCATGGTTGGCTCCGCCGTTGACGAAGACAAAGAAGTCATACCCGACAATGATGACGATCTCAAGAAAGAGGAACACCGTCAGGAACTTTGCGGAAAGCTCGATGTTGAAATAACCAAGGACCGCGGCTCCGGCCCAGAAAACGGCTGCCCAGACCCACCACGGGAGATCAGGACCACTCATGGTGGTGTGCACGAGTTCGCCCAGAACGATACCGCCGAACGGAAGGGTTCCGGCATAGACGCAGAAGTAGCCGAGCAGCGCGACAAACCCGGATCCCAGTCCGATTTCCCGGCCGAGTCCAGCCGTTGTCATAGAGTAAAAGCCACCGGGTTTCGGCATGACCTTGGACATGCGGGTGAACCCCACGGCAAAACATCCAAGGATGAGGCCCGCCACAACGAATGAGATAGGCGTCCCAAGGCCGCTGCCGGTGGCGACCATGATAGGGATAATGCCGATCACGACCACCATGGGGGCGTTGTAGGCCATCACGCTGAAGAAGAGCCCCAGGCTGCCCATCTTGCCGGTTAGGTGTGGCCCTGCCTGTGGCGGCCGTTCGGTCGCCAGTTGTGTTGTAGTGCTGTCCATAACCACTGCCTTCTTGGTAAGTAATTTAGGGTTCCCGGGCCGCCACCGTACTTCGAGCCTTGGTCGCCCCTTCGCGACCAACCAGGCGGATCTCGGACTGTTTGTGGCAACTTTGCAGCCCTCCGCGAAGTTGCACAACGTTCATTTCTGCTCGAGGGTTGATAGATCGTGCCACTGAGGC
The DNA here is from genome assembly GCF_046535135.1 of Arthrobacter sp. SIMBA_036. Classification (NCBI taxonomy): domain Bacteria; kingdom Bacillati; phylum Actinomycetota; class Actinomycetes; order Micrococcales; family Micrococcaceae; genus Arthrobacter; species Arthrobacter sp. SIMBA_036. The sequence goes on along the minus strand of NZ_JAWRXG010000019.1, from coordinate 14,910 downwards.
TGAACAATTTGGTACTGGAAAAACCGACAAGCGCACGTTGACCGCTTTGGTAACCTTCCAGTGGCAACTCGGCAGACGGATGCCGGTTCAATCCGGAGGTCCGAAGCTATACGGCTACTTCGCCATGAGGTTTCCCAAGCCCAGGTTCGGCTATCGGGCGCGGGGAACTGGAACCCGAAAGATACGTTTGCCTCCACAAATTGCTCGAAACATTCCGGCCACAGTGCTTGTCCTTGTCTGCGCGAACCTCACGGAGGCATCACTGCCTTTGAGCACCAGAGGACCACCATCGCGTGCTCGGACATCACGATGGCCGCTGGTGTCTCCCGACGCACATTCTTCCATCTCTTCGGCGGGAAAGAGCGAAGTGCTTTCGTGCGACCACGAGGTGTATCACCTCGAGATGCATACACACCTCCTGCAACATCAGAGCGAGCGAACGTTGGGCAGAGCAGCGCGCGGAGCTCCTCTGATCGTCGATAGCCTCACGGCCGATCCACGCGACGCGGCGGTCCGGACCAAACTCCTTGCAGAAAGCAGCGATCTTCGCACCGAGGAGGACCGATGGTTTAACCGGCACCAAACCGCGCTCGCGCTGTTCTTGAGCGACCGTCATGACGGAACGATGAGCATCGAGGCTGAGATGACGGCCGCCGCTATCATCGCAGCCGCACGGATTTCGATCCGAGACTCTCTTCTCGACCGGCGCAGACGGCAATACGCCGATTCGATCGTGCCATCGACCACCTCGGCAAGGGTGGCGGCGACACCGGAAACCTCGTGGCGGTCATCCAGTCCGCGCTCACCATCGACGAGCTCATCAGGCGGATCGGCGGGGAGTGGGAGCCTGTTGGCGTCATCACTGGTCTACGTAAAACGCTGGAACCGTTCCAGCAGCTGGTGGCGTTGCTTCATGGCACCACTCACTGCGACCCCTAAACCGTGGAACACGCATTAAACGCAGAAACCCTACAGCGGCAAGTGATCCAGCAGCAAATCCGACCTCCGGCCCCAGGATCGTTCACTCCAAGAACGGCAACATTACCTACCGAACGAGGGATGCGGAAGTGGTGCGCTCAAAGTGCGGGCCAGGTGTCTTAACCACGGAGGTTGGTGACGCGGCTGGCGGGTGGCTGACCCTTGAGTGAGGTGTGGCCTCGGTTGACTCTTCTATGTCTGTCAAGCCGCATTCATTGGTCCGGATGAGGCCTTAAGCGTCCGGTAGATACGGCGGGCCAAGTAGCGTTTGATGCAGCGGCGGATTTCCTTGTCTGTACGACCTTCGGCGCGTCGTTTTTCCACGTACTGACGGGTTTCTGCATCGTGAGTCATCCTCGTTACTGCAACCATGTGCAGTGCGCTGTTCAGCGCCCTGTCGCCGCCCCGGTTCAGCCGATGCCTGACGGTGTTCCCTGAAGACGCTGGGATGGGGTTTACGCCCGCCAGAGAGGCGAAAGCTGCCTCGTTACGAATCCGGCCTTCGTGTGACCACGCGGTGAGACACTTAGCGGCGCTGATCGCCCCAAACCCTTTCTCTTCCAGCAAGGGTGCGGCCTCGCTGGCCCTGACCAGCTCGTCCAACTGCTTCTCATTGTTTACGAGCTGCTCGTCCAGTTCGTGTATATGTTTCGCCAGGCGGATGGCCTCGTTCCGGGCGACGGACAGGGACAGTTCTTCCTCGCGGGGCCGCCAGCGGGAGATATCCGAGGTTTGGGAGGCGGTGAGGGACCTGCGGGCATCGACGCCCAGGTTGGTGCTGCGTACTAAAGCGTTGAGTGCGTTGACCGAGCGTGTGCGGTCGGCGCTCATGGCGCCGCGGGCGGTGGTCAAGATCCGCACCGCTTGGCGGATCCCGTCATTGAGCCGGGGGCGGCGGAGCTTTTCCACGAGCAACGGCAGTGTTGCGGCCGCGATTTGGTGGGCGTCCAAGGCATCGGTTTTCCCCACGCCGCGGCGTTTCTTGGCATCCATCCGTGGGGCCTCGGCGACCGGATAATTATGGGAGGCCACTGTGCCGGCCAGGATCGCCCCGTAAGTCCCGGCGCCTTCGATGACCCAGAGGGTGTCAGCATCCGCGCCAGTGCGGCGGGCCACCCAGTTGATGGCCCGGTTGATTCCGGCCGCAGTGGTGGGAAATGACCGGGATTCAAGCAGGGCACGGGTGGTGGCTGCGAGGATTGCGTAGACATGGTTGCGGGCGTGTGTGTCGACACCCACGACAAATGGGTGGGCATGAGCGACGATGGACATGGCGGTCACGGCACCTTTCCGAAGAACGAGGACATGGGTCAACGGCCGTCAAGGGCCGGTACCAGTCCGGGTAGGAGTCACGTCGGAACAGCACTGTGATGGGTCACGCCCCCGCTAAGGGTGGACAATCTTCTGATCAAGCTACCGAGGTGGGCCGGAATGGTACCGGCCACCCACCCCAAAAGATGGACAAGTCCACAGCAAGACAAACAAACGTCAATGATTGTATGAGTCACATCCACGGGGCGGAACGGCCTGCACCCATCCTGCCAGCCGGTCCCGGACCAGCCACGATCAAGACTCACAGTGATTGTAGTGGTGGAGCCAGTCCGGGAAAGCGGCAACACGCTCGGCCTCGGAGGTGTAGGGTCGAGAGTAGGCCCACTCCTCGAGCATTGTCCGGTTGAACCGCTCCACCTTGCCGTTGGTCTGCGGTCGGTAGGGCCTGGTCCGCTTGTGTTTGATGTCCGGGCCGAGAGCGTCTTTGAAGGCGTGTGAACGGTAGCAGGAACCGTTGTCCGTGAGGACACGCTTCACGGTGATGCGCCGGCCGCGTTGTATGCCTCGTTTGCGCGTTCCCAGAAGCCGGCGGCGGTCTCTTTCTTCTCGTCTTCGAGGATCTCATCTCGGTGTAGGCGAAGCGGGAGTGGTCATCCACGGCGTTATGCAGGTAGGCGTAGCCGTCGCCGGTTCGCTACGGTCCCTGTTTTTGTTCTTCTTCCCTGCTGACCGGTCCATGACGCGGTGGCCGCCACCGTCAGGGATGCGTCCGAGCTTCTTGATGTCGACGTGCATCATGTCGCCTGGCTTCTCGTGCTCGTAACGGCGGATCACCCGGCCTGTGGCACGGTCCAGCCACGACAGTTTCGCCAGCCCGAACCGGGAGAGGACCTTGTGCACGGTGGAAGACTGGATACCGAGCAGATAGCCGATCCGGACAGGGCCCCACCGCCGGTTCACGCGCAGTGCGATGATCCGCCGTTCCCGGTGCTGCGGCGTCCGTGAGGGAGAGCCCAGGGGGCGGCTTGAGCGGTCCTCCTTCCCGTTCTCGCCGTGTTCACGGTACCGGCCCGTCTAGCGTGAGGAGGTCTTCTTCATGTCACTCCACCACGCCGAACGTCACTAACGTACGTGGTTAATACACCTAGTTCGGTGGCGTGTCCCATTCCTCGGAAACCGGAACACTCGATGGCTCGCCCGCGTCCGTAAGAGGATCGGCGGATTCAAGCGGTTATTGCAACAGGAGGTTTTCGATCGTCGCCGGAGCATTCTGAATATGCGCAAGCAACTTGATCAAGCTCCATGTATAGTTGAGGCATGACCCACGGATCAATGACGGACCAGTTAACGACGCGCTCCTTCTTCGACGCGCTGCGCACGCTGCTGCGGCGGCTCAATGCCGAACGGACGCTATCCCCGGGCAAGTTGGGGGTGCTCAGCCACTTGGCGGAACAGGGGCGGGCAACCTCCTCGGAACTGGCTGCCGTCGTTCGGGTCAGTCCCCAGGCCATTTCGCTCTCCGCAGGTGAGCTGGAACGGTTGGGGTTCGTTGTGCGGGTGCCCGACGAGGAGGACCGGCGCCGGACTTGGATCGAGCTGACTGACGCGGGACGGCAGAAGCTGGCTCAGGAGTTGGCGGCCGGTCATGCCTGGCTTGACCGGGCAATTGTGGAGCGGCTGACGCCGGAGGAGCGGAAGGCGCTGGAGGGGGCTATCCGAGTCCTGAGCAAGCTTGGGTCTGAGGTGTCCGTTGACTGAGCCGGCGGCACGTTCAAGCCTGGTGCTGGCGCTGGTCTATGCGGCGCTCTCCACGGCGATCGTGAGCTCGCTCGGCATGTTGTTGGTGCCGTCAATTGCCCGTGAGATGGATGTGCCGGTCAGTACGGCGCAGTGGATGCTCACCGTCAACCTTCTGGTCGGTGTGGTGGCGACCCCGGTGATGGGACGGATCAGCGACGGACCGCACAAGAAGCGGCTCCTGCTGTTGGCACTGGGGATCATCCTCGCCGGGTCCGTCATGGCTGCGACGGCTCCAAACTTCACGGTGTTCCTGGTCGGACGGGCGCTTCAGGGCCTGACCTACGGGATTGTTCCTGTGACGATCGCCCTCGCCCGCCGCTACATCGCTGCTGATAAGGTGCGATTCTCCATATCGAGCCTGTCGGTGACGGTGGCGACCGGCCTTGGCGTCGGCTACCCACTGACCGGAATCATTGCGGGGCTCTTCGACTTCCGGTTCGCTTTCTGGTTTGCCGCGTTGTTCGTGGTGACGGCGATCTTTGTGGTCTTCCGCGCAGTGCCGGCAGGACCCGACGAACGAGCCCCACGGCTTCCCTTTGATTTCGCCGGCGCGGGTCTGCTCGGCCTTGGCTTGGGCGCTCTGCTCCTGGGCGTCAGTGAAGGGCCCTCCTGGGGGTGGAGTTCTTCGGGGGTTGTCGGCGCGTTCATTGTCGCGGCAGCAGTCCTGACGGCCTGGGTCCGGGTGGAGCTTCGGACGCGGTACCCTCTGGTCAACCTTCGGGTCCTGCGGAACGGTGAGGTGTTGTTGGCGAACGGCACGGGCATGGGGTTGGGTGCCGCGATGTACATCGGCTTATCAATCTCCAGCCTCGTGGCCCAAGCCCCGACTTCAACCGGCTACGGCATCGCGCTGCCCGTGTTCTGGGCCGGTTTCGTGATGTTCCCGCTGTCGGTTGGAAGCCTCGTCGCGAATCGTCTTGTGCGCCGATTAGCGCGCCGGATCCCTCTGGCGACCGTGCTGCCGATCGGTACCGGCCTGGTGGCGGCAGCCGGAATGCTGCTCTGGTTTGCCCATACCGAGCTCTGGGAGATCCTGATCGGGATGTTGGTGTTCGGCCTGGGAATGGGTGCCAGTTATGCCGCCATGCCAGCGCTGATTGCCCGCAGCGTGGCCACTGAAGAGCTGGGCAGTTCGGTGAGTTTCAACCAGGTGCTGCGCAACGTGGGAGCCTCCTTCGGCACCGCGGTCTCGGGTGCGGTACTCGCGGGGAACATGGCACCGGATCTTCACCCGACCGATGCCGGAATCAGCACCACGTTCGCGATCGGCGCAGTCCTCTGCGCGGCGGTGTTCATCGCCCTGCTCATCCACACCCTGGTAACGCGTTCCCGCCGGGCAACCGACGAGCGACCTGACGCTTTGATCGGGTAAACGCGGCAGCATGCCGCAGACGGGGGATGCTCCGGGCCACCGGAGGCTGGCCTGGCAGACTCCCACCTCGGGGCAGATGTGGATCTCGCTCAGCTTGGACTGTAGAAGCATTTTTCTTTGCTTTTTTGCTGCTGTCCTGCGGATCGTACGTGCCCGCTCCACCGACGCAACCGTGCTGCGGACGGCCGCGCAACGGGTGGTTTGTGTTCGGCGCTGCGTTTATTTTCTCACACGACCCACCCGCCGCTTGCCCTCTGGGTTGCCCCGGCTCCGTCGGGCACAGCTACGCGATGCTCCGCCAGCAGGCAAAGAACATGGTGGGGAGAGGGAAGCCGGTACGTCTGCCAGGACGTTTGCGGCGGTCGTTGAAGGTACCTGGGGGAGCCGCTTTTCGGAGCTGGAGATATGGAAGAAATCGCCGCCGCGCGTATCGGGTCCCGCTTTGATGTCTGCGTTGGACCGGGCGTTGGATGTTGGAAGCCTTGCAGGCCGGTCGTATTGCTGCCTTGGGGCGGTACGGCATGGCGAGCAACGCCGCGACACTAGACGCATTGGCTGAACCGCGGCGCACAGGCACTCTCCTGGCGTTGGCGCGTCACCTTGACGCGATCGCTGTGGATGACGTTCTGGATCTGTTTGCGCTGCTGATGTCCACCAGGTTGATCAACCCGGCCAAATCGGCATCAAACAACGACCGGCTGGCCTCGCTGCCTCGCTTGGAACGGGCCTCCCGGATTCTGGCCCTGGTCAATCAGGAATTACTAGCTGCCCTCGATGCTGCAAGATCTGATGGGAACGGGTTGGACATGGCTGCCACATGGGGGTCGTTGGAAAGGTTTGCGCCAAAGGAACAGATTCTTGGTGCCGTGGCGACCGTAACTGAACTGGTCCCTGACGATGACGGCAGCGCGGAGACGTCGATGCGTGTCGCCTTGGCTGAGAAATACCGCACGGTGCGACCGTTCTTGGCCTTGCTGGCCGGGAACGAGATCACTTGGCGCATCACCAGCAGGTTCCGCCGTATTGGCCGCGGTCAACCAGCTACCAGAGTTAGCGGGCCGCAGAACACGAATCAAGGCGCTGCCTCCCGCCGAGGTAGATGAATCCCCGATTCCGCCGGTCTGGCGCCAGAGCCGTCTACGCCAACCCGGACCTGCCGGCCGGCACGGTTGATCGTGACGCTTACGTGCTGTGCGTGCTGGAACAGCTGTACAAAGCCTTGGGTGAGGGACGTTTTCGCTACCTGTTCCCATCGCTGGGGTGATCCGAGGGCGAGACTGCTTGAAGGCGCCGCGTGGAAGGGTGCCCAACCGAAGATTCTGGGCAGCCTGGGCCTAGACACCGAGGTAAAGATCCATCTTCGTGCACTCGTCGACGTCCTCGACGCAAGCTGGCGTCAAACAGCAGACCGGCTGGACGAAGCCGGCCTGAATCATCGATCACAATTGTCCCCGGCACCGAGGGCAGGATGCGTCTTTCCGTTGAACGGCTCAACGCCGCGGACATCCCGGCAAGCCTGGCCGAGCTGCGATCCGTTACCTCCGCGATGATCCCCCATATCGACTTGCCGGATCTTCTCCTGGAAGTTCATTCCTGGACGCTTACGTCCACGTCTCCGGCTCCGGGACACGAGTGAAGGATCTGGCCACCTCGATAGCGGCGCTATTGATCGCTGAAGGACGCAACGTGGGTCTGATTCCGGTCACGGACCCGACCCGGGAGGCGTTGACTCGTGGCAGGCTTTCCCACGTCTATCAGAACTATGTCCGGGCCGAAACGCACGCGGCGGCAAACACTGCCCTCATAGAGGCGCCAAGCAAAGTGCCGATCGCCCAGCACTGGGGTGGCGGGCTTCTGGCCTCCGTCGACGGGCTTCGTTTCGTTGTCCCGGTCAGGACGATAAGCTCGGGCCGTCACCGAAATACTTCGGCTACAAACGCGGCATCGCCTGGCTGAACGCCGTCAACGACCAGGTCGCAGGGATCGGGGCGCAAATCGTCACCGGCACCCCGCGGGACAGCCTTCACATTCTTGACGTGTTGCTGAACCTGGACGGCGGCCCAAACCCAATCATTGCTACCGACGAAGCGTCCTACTCAGACTTGGTCTTCGGCTTGTTCAGGATGCTCGGCTACCGATTCTCGCCGCGCATCTCCGACATCGGGGATACGAGGTACTGGAGGGCCCACTGGCCAAACGAGCCGGCCACGGACTACGGACCCCTGAACGCTATCGCCCGACACAAGGTCAATCTGGCCAAGATCGAAACTCATTGGCCAGACATGCTGCGCGTCATCGGATCTTTGGTCACCCAGCAGGTACGGGCCCATGACGTACTCAAAATGCTCGGCCGTGACGGAAGGCCCACGCCGCTGGGTCAGGCCTTCACAGAATACGGGCGGATCGCGAAACGCTGCACCTGCTGGCCATGATCGATCCGGTCGACGACACCCACCGCCGTACCATCAAACGCACAAACCACCGTCCAGGAATCCAGGCACCGGCTCGCCCGCAAGGGCTTCCACGGCCGGCGTGCCAGATCTACCAAAAATACCGGGAAGGCCAAGAAGGCCAACTCGGTGCCCTCGGGCTTGTCGTGAATGCGATCACCCTTTGGAACACCCGTTTCCTCGACGCCGCCGTCACCGAGCTCCGGGCGCAGGGGCGGTTGGTCCCCGATGAAGACACTGCCAGGCTTTCTCCCCTCGGGCACCCCCATGTGAACGAACTGGGCCGATACAGATTCTCAACAACCAACATTCCCAAAAAACTCCGACCGTTCAGGGACCTGACGGCAGATGCCGAGACCTTCTAACGACCGTTGCCCTGGCTCATTAGAAGGAAACGGCGTCTAACATAAACGAACGTCTGCGATAGACCCCGGCGTCGCATCCCCAAATGTATCCCGGAACGCCCCTCGTTGTGGATGACAGCGCTCGGTGGCGGTGTTCTCCCGGTGCTATAAAGCGGCTTCGGAGCGGATGCCCTGAACCGGTGTCGCGCGCTGTCGGTCAGTTCGGCAGCATCGATCCTCTGGCGCGGATCCCAGAAGCATCCGCGGCGCAGGTACAGGGACTGCTATGGGCGGTCGATTCCTCTGAAGGTCTCGAGCACGTTGGTGGCGTGGGTGGTGGCGTCGTAGGGCATATTGCCGATGCCCTTCGTGGTGGGGTACGTAGTTACGGGTTCCCACAATTCATCGGTCTTGCGTGTGGCTAGGGCGAGCAGGGCGTCGCGAACGAAAGTATCACGGACGATTTGCTCGTCACTGGCGCCGGGTCGTTTTTGTCCGACGATGCCGTACATTTCCGTGCCGTGGACGGCGGGGGCTCCCTCGACGGGGCCGACGGCGATCAGGTGTGCGTTTCCGCCGGCCGCGGCGTGGGCGAGTGCTCCGCGGGCCTGGGGCAGTGTGAAGGAGAAGTCGGTGAGCAAGGCTCCACGGACCTGGACGGAGGTGCGCCCGTCAACGTTGTAGGCGGCGATGATCTTTCGGGCGCGGCTGCGTGGGATGCGGTTGCTGTTGGCGAACTCGGCGACCAGGGCGTCGATGCTGCCGGGATCGAAGTCCTCGGTCTTGTGAAGTACCCACCAGTCGAGCTCATGGGTGGTGCTGCTGAAGAGGATGTCCACGTCACGGTGCTGACCGGACTGGAGAACTCGCATGGGAAGGTCGGCGAGGACGCCGTTGGGCTGGGTCCGATCGTCGACGATGGCGACGAGATCGTTGTCCACACCGTGCGCGGCCCCAGGGTCTGCGGACTGCGTCGCAGCCATCGCCTCGGAAAGCAGCTGCGCGTCGATGTTCAGTAGCTGCTCGGGGTCGTCCGTGATTCCGAGTCCGGTGAGGACTGCGTGTGCGCGTTCTTCGGCGCCCCAGGCGGGGACTTGGCGTGCTGGCATGCCGGAGAATGCCGCGAGTTGGTGGTAGAGGCCGTCGGCGGAGGGTGCGGCGAGGAGGCTGAGGGTGGAGTATGCGCCGGCGCTGTGGCCGGTGACGGTGACGTTGCCGGGGTCGCCGCCGAATCGGGCGATGTTCTCTCGGACCCACTGCAGCGCGACGATGATGTCCTGCAGGCCGAGGTTAGTGGCCTCTGCGAGTGCGCCGCCGTAGTGGGAAAGGGACAGCCATCCGAACGCTCCGAGCCGATAGTTGATGGAAACTCCGACCGCTCGTCCCGTTGCGGCGAGTCCGGACGCCTTCGAGGTGGTCTGCGTGTTCGCGCCAAGCATCCATCCGCCGCCGAAGATGTAGACGATCACGGGCAGCGGTTTGTCGCCTGAGTCTTCGGGCGCCCAGACGTTGAGGTTCAGGCAGTCCTCACTGAAACCGTTGTCGGCTTCGAGCCAACTGGTGTCCCCGGCTTGAAGCGGTGCAGGCCCTTTCTGGTCGTACGGCAGGTCAGGGTTAAACGGCAGCAGAACGGGCCGGCGGAAGCGTTCAGCAGTGGCGAACGGAATACCAAGCCAGGAACGAACGGCATGTTCATTTGTAGGGGTGCCGGTGGTGTCGGTCATGGGTGAGTCCTTTCCAGAGCTCAGTCGGTGTCGGAGATAGTGGGGCTGGTTGAAGCGTTTGAGCTTTCGGTCCGCAGTTGTGCCCAATGGTGCAGGCGTTCGGTGATGGCGCGTTCATACCCGTTGGTGGTGGGTTCGTAGAAGGTCTGCCGGGGCATGCCCTCGGGGAAATAGTCGGCGCCGGAGAATCCAGTGTCGGTATCGGGGTCGTATTGGTAGTCCCGACCGTAGCCGAGGTCCTTCATCAGCCGGGTGGGGGCGTTAAGGATGTGCGCCGGTGGCATCAGTGACCCGGTGCGTTGTGCTGCGGCGCGGGCCTTGCTATAGCCGCGGTACACGGCGATCGACTTCGGGGCGGTTGCAACGTAAAGCACGGCTTGTGCGATCGCCAGTTCGCCTTCTGGAGAGCCGAGGCGCTCATAGACGTCCCATGCGGCGAGGGCCTGCTGTACCGCGTTTGGGTCGGCCATGCCGATGTCTTCGGTGGCGAAGCGGGTGATGCGGCGGGCAATGAACAGCGGGTCCTCGCCGCCGTCGAGCATTCTGGCCAACCAGTACAGTGCGGCGTCCGGGTCCGAACCGCGCATCGACTTGTGGAGCGCCGAGATGAGGTTGTAGTGGCCTTCCTGCGCTTTGTCGTATTGGGGCGCGCGCTTCTGTACTGCGGCGGCGAGGGTCGCCGGGTCCACGGGCGCCGGGAGCGATTGGATCTGTTCGATCATATTCAGCAGGTACCTGCCGTCTCCGTCTGCCATGGCGATGAGTGCCTGTCGGGCGTTCTCGTCCAGTGGCAGCGGTGCACCGAGTACGTCTTCGGCGCGATTGATGAGGGCGTGAAGCGCCACATCGTCGAGGTGTTTGAGGACGAATACCTGGCAGCGCGACAGCAGTGCTCCGTTGAGTTCGAAGCTGGGGTTTTCGGTGGTTGCGCCGACGAGGACGATCGTGCCGTCTTCGACGTAGGGCAGGAACGAGTCTTGTTGGGCGCGGTTGAAGCGGTGGATCTCGTCGACGAACAGCAGTGTTCCTTGCCCGACTTCCCGGCGACGGTGGGCTGCTTGGAAGACTTTGCGAAGGTCCGCGACGCCGGCGAAGGTGGCCGAGAGCGGTTCGAACACCAGGTTGGTTTGCTCTGCGAGGAGGCGGGCGATCGTGGTCTTCCCGCAGCCGGGTGGGCCCCACAGGATCATCGAGACGAGTCGCTTCCCGTCAACCATGCGCCCGATCGGGGCCTCGGCGGCAAGGAGGTGGTCCTGGCCGAGGACGTCGGTCAGAGTGCGGGGGCGCAGTCGGTCGGCAAGGGGTCTGGAGGAATCGTCCATCTCGAACAGCGACGGCGGCTGCTCGCTCACGATCGCTCCTCGACATGGCGGCCGGAGGCGAGGTCGTAGGAGTCCTGCACCAGGCTCTCAATGAAGCGCTTGGTGATGCCGGGTCCGGGGCTGACGGAGATCCAGTGCTGTTTGTTCAGGTAGTTCCCGGGGGTAATCGTGTCATAGTCGCGGCGTAACGCGTCTCCATTGTGCGGGTCGGCCTTGACGGTAATGATCTGCTGATCCGGGTCGTCCTCGGTGATGATGAGGAACACCTTGTCACGCACCTTCCACACATCCAGATGCGGAGCGAACGGCCGGCCATTGCTGACCTCCCCCAACGCCGCGGCAGTATAGCGGGCTGTCTGTTGCAGCGTGTCGCCAGAGAGCGTCATCGATCTGCCCTGCCAAACACGGCGGGATCCACGGGACGGTTAGCCCTGGGCAGATTTTCGACGACGAGCAGATAAGACTCTGTAACCAGCTCGTCAATAAGGGTCCTTGTCAGTGCTCCGCCGGGGTGCAGCGTAATCCAGTGCTTCTTGTTCATGTGATATCCGGGAGTAATGTCATCGTGCTCTTCGCGGAGCGCTTGCGCGTCTTCCGGATCTGACTTGACGATCACGATGGGTTGGCCAGTGACCTCAGTCATCAGCATGAAGACCTTGCCCCGCACCTTGAACACTTCCCAGTCGAGTCCGAACGGGTGGTCCACATCAGCACCGGGGAGTTCTTGAACACGCGCCCGAGCAAGGTGCTGCAGCTTTTCGCCATTCACGCGATGACCTCCATGCTGCATTAGATTGTAGTCATGTACGTACACGCGTACGCAGTTTCTTCTACGCACAAGTGTACGCACAGCTGTACGCACAAGGTCAAACATTGGAGAAAAGTATGCGCCGAGGGAAGCCGAACGACCCGGGACGCCGCTCCCGGATTCTGCAAGCAACGCTCGATGTAATCAGGTCCGGGGGCATGAGCGCAGCAACCTACCGGGGCATCGCTGAGCACGCCGGGGTGCCGCTGGGGTCCATGACCTACTACTTTCCCACCTTGGAGGGCCTCATCCTGGATGCCCTGGATTCAACCCGCGTTGATCTCGAACCCCGCTACGCGGTCCCTCTCAGTGAAGCGCGCACCCGGGACGACGTCGTTGATGCACTTGTCGAGGCGACAATTGGCGCGACGAGCCCCAGCCTCGACGACATCCGCCTCTATGAGGAGATACGCCACTACGGCGCACGGAACCCTAACGTGGCAGCCGTCCTCCAAGCAGTCGAGGACGACTCGCTCGTGATGCTTCACCGCGTCCTCCCGAATAGCACCGCTCTTGCCGTCAATGCACTGCTGTGGGGGTGGTGGAGCCACCGCCTGGCGCACCCGGACACAGAACTGGACGAGGTAGCCGTACGCCAAGCCTTCGAAGCCCTCGTCAACCTCCCCGCCCCCGGTCACCCATTCCACGAAAAGGATCAAAACCATGCCTGAAACGATGCGCGCCATCCGACTGGCCGGCCCCGTCGCCCCTAACGGTCTTATCGTCAGCGACGTCCCCCTCCCCGACGTGCGCCGGGGATGGGTGCGCACATTCGCGTGATGGCGTTCCGAGTTTAACGAGTCCGAGGTCACCAGCCGACAGGAAGAGTCGGGACCCGACTTCTCCTTCCCCCGTGTCCTGGGCATCGAGGCCGTTGGAGTGGTCGACGCCGTTGGTGACTGCGTCGAGCTTGCTCCCGGGCAGAAAGTCGCCACCATGATGGGAGGACTCGGTCGATCCATCGACGGCAGCTACGCAGAGTATGCCGTCGTCGACGCGGCGAACGTGATCCCATTCGACACTGACCTGCCGTGGGCCGTCGTCGGGGCACTCCCTGAGATGCTGCAAACCGCACACGGCTCGATCACCGCCGGGTTGGGGCTGAAATCGGGTCACACCGTGCTTATCCACGGCGGCACCTCAACGGTGGGGCTCACCGCCATCGCCATCGCGCGCCACCTCGGCTCGCCGCGCAATAGACACACTCTGACGCAACCATCGCGTCCGTCGTCCAGTGCCGTCGCAAGCCTTGCAGTGGCGGCACTGGAGCTCTCACTCAATGAGAGATTGCGTTGCTGCGCCGCAGCATCCCGCGCCTCGACTCGTTCATGCCGACCGGCTTCGAGGCCCCGTACCCACTCGACCTGCGCAAATAGCCAAAAAGGCGCCGGGCCCTCTACGTCAGGTTGGTTGTGAGTCAGTCAGTGATTGGCGAGGGCAGGTGCAGGCATGACTATTGGTCCGAGGGGTATCAGCGGCGATGAGGTTCGGGAATTGGCGCATGAGTACTACGTGCAGCCGTATGGGACGGGGAAAAATGGCTTGCACCCCGCCCGGCCAGTGACGGAAGGGACGTTCCGGCGGTGGCGGAAGATGAAAGTGAAGCAATCCTTTTGTAGATGGTAACTATTTTCTGCGCACGGGCCAGCCGGGCAATTGACCCGCTGGTCAGACCGTCACCAACCGGTTCGTACAACTAGACTGATCCAGATGCAATCCGCCGGGCGAGTATCTCCAGGGTCGGGTGCTCGAATACGGCATTTGCCTTGAGCTGAATACCGAGCATGGCGTGGATGCGCCGAACGAATGCGCGCCAAAATCGCAGAGGACGAACTCGCCCTCGCTAACGTGGAACGACGCGCAGCGAACATCCGCGCCGGCTACGTCTACGTCATCTCCAACATCGGCGCCTTCGGGGAAAACATGGTCAAGATCGGCATGACCCGCCGGCTGGAGCCCATGGACGGGTCAACGAACTCGGCGATGCGTCCGTGCCGTTCCGATTTGATGTGCACGCTCTCTTCTACTCGGACGACGCCGTAGCCACCGAAGCCATGGTGCATAGGACGTTCGCGGAACAGCGCGTGAACAAGGTCAACCTCCGCCGCGGATTCTTTCGGGTCACCCCCACCAGGTCCTGGAAGTACTGAAGGAACACCACGTTGAGCTGGTCGAATTCACAGAGTTGCCGGCAGCCGAAGAGTTCCGCCTCAGCACCCCGCAGGCAGCGGCTTTGCCCGTTTGGCGCGCAATAACCAGGTCCCAGCCCTCGCGCTGCTGCGCGAGAGGAGTCGGCCACTCAAGCGGGGCATGTCATATGCGCCGTTATCGGCGATGCTCAGTGAAGCAAGCGGTGGCCATGAAGGCCAGAATTCCGGCGCTCTACCAAGGCCGGACGGTGGCGTTGGCCTGGCGGACGACCCGCAGGTGTTTCTCAACGCTCCGAAAACCAAAGAGGACCGGCAGGTGGTTGAGTTTCTCGAATTGCCCGATTTGGGGTAAACACAGCGGACAGCACACGATTTGTGTCTGTATGGTTCAACGCGGCGGGCTTGATTCCTTGCGACTTACGCCTGTTTCCAGCTATATAGTGCGTCGGATAGGGCTGCGAGCACCTGCTGCAGCTCCGCGTTGACGATCTCGTAGCTGAGTCCCGGCGATGTCGATTCCACAAGCCCATACATAGGCAGGTGGTCTCCGAGCCCGATCAGCGTGGGCGGGATGAGGTAATGCATGCACCTGTTGCGGAGTTTCCGAAGGGAAGGGACTGCTGAAGGTTTAGTTGACAGCTGGGGTTGATATTTTCTTACGTGGCTGAGGCCGCGTTTTTTATTGTCTCA
>NZ_JAWRXG010000267.1:0-261 GCF_046535135.1 Arthrobacter sp. SIMBA_036 | reverse complement strand
GATGACCTCGCTACTCGGTAAGCCAGCTCGCACTCACGTATCGGAACCGCGGTGGAGGAGGGAATGGCTAGATCCGTAGGCGGAATACTCCGGAGCGCACCACCGTCTCCTCGAGATGCTCCACTATCTTCCGAAGGGCAGCGAACTTCGACGTTGCGCTTCGGGCAACATCACGGTGTCGAGATCCGCGCGCTTACCGAATCAGAATCCTATGCTAACAAGGCTGATCTGCGCGCGAACGGCCATCGTTAGCTATACTTA
>NZ_JAWRXG010000266.1:0-261 GCF_046535135.1 Arthrobacter sp. SIMBA_036 | reverse complement strand
CACGTGTCTGAACCAGATAATCTCGAAGAAATTATGCCTATGGACATCATTAAAATTCTCCGGATGTCCTGTACCCAGGGTAGTCAGCAGAAACGGCTGCGAAGTGAGATGATGGATGGGGATGTCTTTTTCTGATGAGTTCATTGGTCGGATTTTTTATGGGTAAACAAAAACCTCAGCAAAAAACGGTAGGATGTCTGCTGATTAGCTGTTTGATTGTTTTATAAATGTAGAAAATTTATTTTCTTTATGAAAAGAACC
>NZ_JAWRXG010000265.1:0-261 GCF_046535135.1 Arthrobacter sp. SIMBA_036 | reverse complement strand
GTCGGCCTGGCTTTCGCGCTGGTCAATGTGCCCAGCGTTTCCACCTGGGCCGGTTTCGGCTCGGCGCTGCGCGACTGGCTGTCTGATCCGGCCAGGCTCAAATGGTTCAACATCACCATGGCCTTGCTTCTGGTGCTCAGCCTTTGGCCTATGCTGAAATGAGTTTTGCCTGATGTGGCTTGGCGGCTGGATCGCAAAGGCCTAAACAGGGTTCGACATCGCGGAGGGCATCGTCTTGCACGATCATGATCACGACCATCA
>NZ_JAWRXG010000264.1:0-261 GCF_046535135.1 Arthrobacter sp. SIMBA_036 | reverse complement strand
GGACGCCTGCACGGTCGTGAACCGCCCCGAGTTTTCCGGACGGCCGACCCGCCAATGCTGGTGTGCACGATCTGGCGCACGCTCTCGTTGAAGCCCGGTGCATGAGTGACCCATGGTGCGACAGCCCAATCCGGCTGTCCATGCTCCGCGCAGGCCCACCCTGCAAAGACACATTGCACATCTAAGGCCCAACTGTAATCAGGAGCGTGATATCGACGACATAATCCGGCGGTGGGGCTCCTGGCCCGAAGTCTCCCGTCA
>NZ_JAWRXG010000263.1:0-261 GCF_046535135.1 Arthrobacter sp. SIMBA_036 | reverse complement strand
CCTGATGGTCGAGACGAGCGGCGATCCGGATATCTGGAATGTTCTCGACCCCGACTACCGCTGGCAGGGCCAGGTCGAGCGCGCCAAGATCATCAATGCGATGATGCAGCCCAGCGTCGCAGGGGGCTATGTCTTCGACCGATCCGAAGCGCGCACGCCTGTTGACGAAGACCTGCGCGACTATTTCCACGCCAGCTTCCATCCACGCGGCAATCCGCTCGTCGATGCGGTCCGCAGGATCGTTGCGGCGCATCTCGACGG
>NZ_JAWRXG010000262.1:0-262 GCF_046535135.1 Arthrobacter sp. SIMBA_036 | reverse complement strand
ATAGATTATTTAGGGTATTAAATAAAAAATGGGGATTAAGCTGTGCTTTCAAAAAGTCTTTTTCTATATTAAGATTTTGAAGTTCTAAATCTGAAGTCTGCTTTTGAAGATGGATCGTTCGGCTAAAAAGTCTTGAGATATCAAATAGAATCTTAACGAAAAAAGGCGGCGAAAATGAATAGATCACCAATGTAGCATTTCCAAAAACAGCTTTATAGGATAATATCTCCCCATAGGTTTGGGTTGCATTTCTACTTATAAC
>NZ_JAWRXG010000261.1:0-262 GCF_046535135.1 Arthrobacter sp. SIMBA_036 | reverse complement strand
ATCGCCCGTCACGGCGTGGCGCATATACAGGCGTATGACTGATAAACAGCTTGCCGAGCAGTTCGGCACGAGTGAGACGCTATTACAGAAAATGATAAAAGCGGAACACCTGAGCGACAAAACATTACGGAAATTTGGCCGTATCTTCCACTGCACCGAAGACCAGCTTAGACGGCCGGACGGTCTGGTTGTCGAGCCGCACAAGGTCAAGCGGCCCGCACTACGCGGTCAGGCACATGACGGGGTGCAGGTTGCAGCCGCC
>NZ_JAWRXG010000260.1:0-262 GCF_046535135.1 Arthrobacter sp. SIMBA_036 | reverse complement strand
AAAGAAAAATCAATTAAAACTTTAGGAGAGCAATACTTATTTGTTTTGCAACAGATTACAAATAATACTAATCAGACTTTAAATGAGATTTATGATTTACTTGATTCTTTTACAAAGGATTTATCCAAAAATAATATCAAGACAATAAAAAGTAAAAATTTAGAAGGTTTAAAAAAATTTAAAAACATATCAATAAACAATGAAGATTAATAAATTAAACAGTTTTAATTCCGTTAGCCTTGATTTAAAAAATATAAATCCG
>NZ_JAWRXG010000259.1:0-262 GCF_046535135.1 Arthrobacter sp. SIMBA_036 | reverse complement strand
AGGTTGAATTTGTTCAGGATAACCATTCTAAGTCTACTAAAGGAGTAATTAGAGGATTACATTTTCAATTACCACCTTATTCACAGGCAAAATTAGTACGCTGTGTAGTAGGTGAGGTATATGACGTTGTTGTTGATATAAGGAAAGATTCTAAAACTTTTGGCAAATGGGTCGGTGTAAATCTTTCTGCTGAAAACAAACGACAGTTGTGGATTCCAGAAGGATTCGCCCATGGTTTTGAAGTGATTAGTGAAGTTGCTCA
>NZ_JAWRXG010000258.1:0-262 GCF_046535135.1 Arthrobacter sp. SIMBA_036 | reverse complement strand
CGCATAACTGTATTCTATCTCTTTATCTTCAGTTACAATTCTTTTATTTTTAGGCATTTCTTCTATGCTATAGCCTTCCGGAATCTCAAGAATTATCTTCTTTACTTTTGTATAAGGCGATAAAAAATCTATAGGATATTTTCTGGCTTCTGTCTGATCAAATTCGTTAGAATTTTTATTTAAAAATAGCATTGGATTGATGATCATTTTTTTTCCAATCTTATCAATCAGGTTGTCTGCAGAAAATTTCATTTTGCTTTCA
>NZ_JAWRXG010000257.1:0-262 GCF_046535135.1 Arthrobacter sp. SIMBA_036 | reverse complement strand
CTTCATCTAGCTCATACAAGAAATACCAAGGCTTTATTAGGCCAGAACCAAAAGCTATGTCTGGGTTTTGACTAACCGCTTGCCGAAAGCTATTGCGCTCCCGTACACCTTCTAGATACTTTTTATAAAAGCTCTTGCGTTCTGAATGCATAAATTTAATTCTTAGTGTCTTTTGGGTAATGCTCTAAGGTTGAACGCAAAAAGTTAAAGTATCTTTCGGGAGTAATATTTGAATGCAAAACTGGTCTGTTCAACGAATAAC
>NZ_JAWRXG010000256.1:0-262 GCF_046535135.1 Arthrobacter sp. SIMBA_036 | reverse complement strand
CGATCGACGCGCGCACCACCCGCGACCTTCTCGACATCGTGGCGCGCTGGCATGGCGACGGGCGGACGGTCATCGCGGTGTTGCACGATTTCGAGCAGGTTCGGGCACATTTCCCTGAGACAATGCTGATCGCCCGCGAGCTGATCGGCTGGGGGCCGACGGCGGAGGTGATGTCGGCGGCGAACCTGATGACGGCGCGGGCGATGGCCGAGCGCTGGGACGAAGACGCCGCGATCTGCGAGCCCGCCGCATGACCGCCTAC
>NZ_JAWRXG010000255.1:0-262 GCF_046535135.1 Arthrobacter sp. SIMBA_036 | reverse complement strand
GGCGAGCGCCGGCACCTATCTGACTGGCACCATGGTTCTCGGCGAATGAATGAAGAAGCTGTCCTATAGCGTTGTTCGCTCATGACAGATGGTCTCCCCAGCGGCGAACTCGCTGGCTCCACTGACATAAGTTATGAGAGGGACAGCAGACACGGAGCGTTAGGAAACAAAGGGCCTAGCGCCCCGCACCGACGGCGAGGACGCTGAGATGCTCTTACCGAAGTTCCTTCCTCGGCGCCAGTGAAGGGCGCTCCGCGCGAAC
>NZ_JAWRXG010000254.1:0-262 GCF_046535135.1 Arthrobacter sp. SIMBA_036 | reverse complement strand
CGTGTCATATGGTTCTTTAAGTCCGCGCAAAGGGCTGGCGAAATTGTTGACCTTGTTCGGGGCACCGGATCTTCCGTCGCATTTTCGGTTGTTGCTAGTGGGATCGCAGGACGCTGATGCGCAACGTATGGTTAGCGAATTTCTCTTTCGTCATCCAGAACGCGAAATGCAGCTAGTTATCGTCGACCGCTTTGTTACCGAAGTGGTGGAGGGGCAGGTATTTGCTTGCGCCGACGTCGTCTGGCTTTGTTATGAAAACTTC
>NZ_JAWRXG010000253.1:0-262 GCF_046535135.1 Arthrobacter sp. SIMBA_036 | reverse complement strand
CGTCAGGGACCTTTAATGAAATTACCCGGCATTCGGCATGGGATCGCTTGTCGCAAGCTGGTGCGCAATTGATGACATGGTTCGGCGTGGCGTGCGAGCTGCATCGCGACTGGCGTAATGATATTGAAGGACTGGCGACGTTGTTCTCTAACCACATTCCTGATTATCGTAATTTGATGACCAGTTATGACACGTTAACGAAGCAGAAATAAAAGAGAACCGGGGCCGAAACCCCGGTTGTTATGATTAGCTTGCGACGGCC
>NZ_JAWRXG010000252.1:0-262 GCF_046535135.1 Arthrobacter sp. SIMBA_036 | reverse complement strand
CGATCGCAACCGCGACCGGCACCTTGATCGCTTGTAGCTCGGCCGCGGTATAGTTCGGCTCGCTCTGCATCATCTTCCCGACATCGGCAACGAAAGCTTCGAAACCGTCGGGCGTTGCGGAGAGCGCCTGATAATCCTTCCGATGGCGGCTGAAGCAGCGGTCGATGACCGGCGTCGGCCGGAATTCGAGCGTGCCCGTTGCATCCATGTTGCAGGCAAAGAAGAAAACGCCCGATACGCGCTCTGGATGCCGGTCGGCAAG
>NZ_JAWRXG010000054.1:0-411 GCF_046535135.1 Arthrobacter sp. SIMBA_036 | reverse complement strand
CTATTTGATATGAAAACTCTAAAATTTTTTGAGTTCCATTAGAATATTTAACATAGGGAAAATTATGCTCTTTTTTATTATTGTAAATGTCAATTACCTTAGCATTTCTTTCTATAGATAATATTTCTTCTTTTACTAATTTGTTTGAGTTTATACTTAAATAAACTCTTGTAAATAGTAAAATACATATAAATGAAAGAATAAATATTATAATAATTCTTTTATTTGATTTACTTAATTCTATGTTAAAATTATTTTCCACGTACTCAAGTTTTAGATCCTGTCCACATTATAGGTGAAACTCCAACACCGTGACCAGCACTTGTACTGATAGTACTGTACCCATTTGTTATTTTTTCAGAATTTCTGCCAAAATATGAGGAATTAAATTGATGATAATTTTTATATCCC
>NZ_JAWRXG010000251.1:0-262 GCF_046535135.1 Arthrobacter sp. SIMBA_036 | reverse complement strand
GCCTCGATGTCGCGCACCGTGGCGCGCGCCGCATCCGGGTTGGCAGTGTAGTGCACGCCGATCAGAGCGGCGCCCTCTTTCGCGAAGGCCAGGGCGGCAGCGCGACCGATACCGCGCGAGCTTCCCGTGATGAGGGCAATCTTATCTTCGAGTCTTTTGGACATGGACAACTCCGGTTGATAATTAAATAGTGATCTCTATATTAAGAGCCGAACGAACCTCGGTCGACAAATAAATAGGGACCACTATTTTAATGGAAGAA
>NZ_JAWRXG010000250.1:0-262 GCF_046535135.1 Arthrobacter sp. SIMBA_036 | reverse complement strand
ATCGCAGTGGTGATGTAGAAGGGCTTCTTGTCGGTCATGGCGGACATCCGGCTTACTCTATAAAAATTGTCAGCCGCTCTTAGCGCATGTGATGGCGAAGAGAAACACTAAGTTTCGAAAGCGGCAGCGTTTTGACCGCCTCGGGGGCCCGCTGCGCTTGACGGGATTTCACAGGCATTCTACGCCTTGGCGACAATTCCGGGCGAGGCATAATGACCGTCAAATATGAGCTGATCAGCGCAGGCGCCTCAAGGTCTGCCCC
>NZ_JAWRXG010000249.1:0-262 GCF_046535135.1 Arthrobacter sp. SIMBA_036 | reverse complement strand
GTGACGCTTGAGAGTGGGGGCGTAAACGGCCACTCGCTGTTACCTCGCGACCCCACATGGTTTTTTGAAACAGGCAAAGCGCTGCCTGAGCTGCCCAAGCCAACGCATTTCCATTCGCCATTTAAAGTGCGTGCACAACACGATGTGGCCTACCACGTAGCGGGGCTGCTTAATCCACTACTGGCCCCCCACTACCGCAACCACTCCCCTGTTACGGCGCCGGTGGAATACGCTGGCTACATCAAGCGCTTCCAGCAATTAA
>NZ_JAWRXG010000248.1:0-262 GCF_046535135.1 Arthrobacter sp. SIMBA_036 | reverse complement strand
CCTGCTTCAGGTACTGTAAAAGCTGTAGTTGGGGTTACGGGAACTTATGGTGACCGAGGTTACTCTGATTTGTTGAATTTTGGTCAGGTAGGTACTCCGCTAACTTCATTGAAAGATCCTATGACTGGGGTGACAAATGATGCATTAAACAGTTCTGTTGCATGGACTGCCAACAATAATGTATCAGCAGATGGAGGACCTGCTATATCCGGAAATTATACTGCCAGAAATCCTATTAGTGCAGGACATATTTATGGTGCAG
>NZ_JAWRXG010000247.1:0-262 GCF_046535135.1 Arthrobacter sp. SIMBA_036 | reverse complement strand
GCCCTAAAGCGCGCAGCGCGACTACGGCTCCGTGGTGCTCAGAAAGATGGTGCGACAGAGACTGACAGGACACTCATGATGGAGATATAGAGCAGCATATAAAGCCTCACCAACATCCCGGTACCCCTCTGCCTAGTCGATATCGTCGAGCGTCAGGTGCCGGACCTCGCAGGCTCGCAATCCCATTCTCACCAGGATCAGCAGAATGGCATGGTTGCGCAGCTCGTGTGGACTGCTGTCCAATGTTGCGCCGATCACGCGC
>NZ_JAWRXG010000018.1:0-34593 GCF_046535135.1 Arthrobacter sp. SIMBA_036 | reverse complement strand
GTCCACTTCGGATCACTGCGCCCAAGGTAGACGCGGACATAGCCCAGTACCGCCTGCAGCCCCTCGGGTTGCGTCGGCGCGGCCTGCATCTCGTCGGCGAACGAGCGATTGATGTGCAAGGTCAAGGCCCGCAAAAGCGCACCCTTACTACCGAAGTGATGACCAGCCTGTCCCCGGCTGTAGCCGGCCGCCTGACCGACATCCGCCAAGGTCATTCCAACCCAACCCTTGCGCGAAAGTAATGTCAGGGCGGCGGACAGAAGCCGCCCCTCCGCCTCCTCACGCCGCTCCTGCTGCGTGCGGCGCCGCGGAGCCGTGGACTGCCCAACCCCGACCGCTGGACCCCCACTCTGCCGAGTCCTTGCCTCCAACACGGCCTTGTCATGACCGGCCGCACTGCGTGAAAGCCACCCGGCAGCTTCCTGCGCGTCCCGCGTACTACCCATGCTCTACTCCTTGAAAAAACAAGCTAGCGCAAAAACCTACTGGCCAACACTCAGAAACTTGTAATTGGATTCTCAATCAAAGATTGAATCTAGCAGGTTGATGAAGGCGATGCGGGCCTGCAAATCGGGTCGAGAGAGTCAGCATCGGCAGCCTGAAACAGCCGGATCGGGCACTCTACAGACGAGCATCAAGGGATAACAGCCAACCTGATCAGCTGGTGGGCGTATCCTCATCAAGGAGGCGGCTGCTTCCGGGTCGAGCGTTCATGATGATGGGTTCCGGCCAGATTTGCGGCTCGCAACCCGGGACACTCTTCATCATGGTCTGCGCAACCCTCTTTTCGTCGAGCTACGCTTCTTCGCTGCCTGAGCAGTTCCCGTCGCCTCGCGTTCCAGCGCTCTTCGGCTTTTCCGTCCTTTTCCTCAAGGAAACAGGCAGGAAGCCTCTCAACGGCTCATTACCCAACGTGGAAACCAAGGAAGAGGCTCAGTACCTCGTTGATACCCAGGACTCCAACAACCTCCTCGATCCCGCCGAAATGGCCCTCACTCAAGATGTTCCTTCAGATTCCGAGGGCGGCCGGCGCTTCTAACCGATCCGAAGCCCTCCCGGCCACCTATCCGGCCGGGCACAAGAGGTCGCATTCGGGAACGACTCCATCTGCTGCCGCACCGACCTCAAGCCCAACACCAACCGAGTTGAGGACACGGGCTCCAAAAGGCATCAACGCCGTGGCGCGTCCTTCCTAAGGGAAGCCGCAGGAACTTTCGAGAAGAGGACATTAGGGCTTGGATACAAAAGCCCAAGAATAGGTAGCAACGCGGTGGCAGGGCGTCAACGTCAGGGAACGTCAGCGCCGCGGAGTCCAGGGCCGGCTGGACCAGCCAGCACGAGACACAAACGAGGACGCAACCTTAGCAGCAGCCCTTCCGGAGCCGATGACGGCGGCCACCAGGGCGTCGCAGACCCGGCGGGTCGAGCGTTTCCCGCGAGGGATCTGGGCGGTCTCCACAGTGAATGTCCGCCGCGGGCACGGCTACTCATGGCTCGTAGCTCCTGACGGTTGATGAATGCTTAGAAAACATTTATCGCTGTAGGGCTACGAGCCCTTCAGCCTTCAAGGCAAGGAACCCTTTTCACCACGAAGAGCCGGGAAGTTGGTTGGTCGATGATTCTTTCCAAAAGACGCCCCCACAAGATTAGGAGCAGCGCAGCACAGGTGTTGGGGGCAGCCCACCGAGCTGCGGTCGTGACCGGGACGTGGACCGGTTCATCCGCGCGACGTAGCGGCTACTTTCCATCGACCATGCATTGAGCCAGACCGAGCCTGCCTTTCGGCGTCAGGATCGCGTTAGCCTTTGACATTGAAGACCTCCTTGTGAAGCCGAGCCTGGACAGGCCCCACTCCACTCGGAGGTCTTCTTTTTGTCACCCAACTACACGGCAGATACCTCACATGCGAGGACAATGCAACGAGCCCCATAACTGTCGGAACTCCCAGTCCGCGACCACAACTCCGGACTTGTTGTACGGCATGTGCGGGCGACCAGGGCCGCCAACGGCCCCTCTGCCGAAGGTCGTACACACCTCCCCGAGGGAGACCACCGGCGCTCATCCCTGCGGGAACGTCGAACTCTACAATCACGGACAGCTGGGCGGTCACTCACGAGATCACGGCGACAATTTCGTCGTTTATGCTTGGCTTTCGATCGTGTGTTCTCCGGCCCTGGCTCCGTTGGGATGAGGGCTCGGCTCGTGCGGCTCGTCGAATGAACCGACGAGCTCGAGTGCGCGTGCTCGATCGCCTGTTTCGATTGCTACCGCCAGATCTCCGATTAGTCCGTATAGCATGCCGGACTGACCACGAGAGACCAGTGCACTGCACTTTCTCGCTCGCGCCTCTTGGACGAAAGGTAACATGGCTGCCGGGGTCATGGCCTCCGCGGTCCGGGGCGCCAGCTCGAGAACAGCCGCCCTTAGCGCGGTGACGCCGTCGACGTCGGCACCTCCCGCCAGGCCCCGAGAAAGCGGAAGCGCCAACGCCCGAGACTGAGGAACAGGTTGGGCGAAAACCTCGGTCACAGCTTGATGTTCAAGTGTTCGGAGCACCTCGTCAGCCAGCTTGCTGCGGTCACCGGTCGCATCCGCAGCAAGCCGTGTCATTGCCCGACGGGTTGATCGGCGATCGCGTTGCAAGTCAGCATCGGCACTCAGCGACGCCGAAATGAGTCGGCGCGTGTATGGCTGAGAAGGCTCGTCGGTGACTCCCGCGGCGTCGCCCTGCTCGATGAGTTTGCCATGTTCGAGTACAGCGATATGCGTGCTCATGTGTCGTACGACAGAAAGGTCGTGCGTGATGAACAGGTATGCCACTCCACGCTCGCGTTGTAGTTCCAGGAGCAGGTTGAGGATCTGAGCTTGCACCGACAGGTCGAGTGCGGAGACCGACTCGTCACAGACGACGAGCCTCGGCTCGGGGAGGAGCGCTCGCGCGATCGAAATGCGCTGTCGCTGTCCACCAGAGAATTGAGCGGGGAACTTCGACAGCGCCGTGCTATCCAGGCCGACACGTTCCAGCATGGCGAGGACCCGCGCCCGAGTCTCCCTCCGCGACATCGGCGGCGAATTCGCCAACGTCTCGCCCATGCTCTGTTCGATCGTTCGATGCGGGTTGAACGAGGTGTACGGATCCTGGAAGACGGCCTGGATCTGGGTGCTCAGCTTGCGACGCGCCGCGCCGGTGAGACCAGCGATGTCGTTACCGTCGAAGCCAATTCGACCTCGCTCAGGCTTAACTAGCCCGAGCACCGTGTTTCCCAGAGTCGACTTGCCCGAACCGGATTCCCCGACCAATCCGAGGGTTTCTCCCTCATTAAGGCTGACACTGACTCCCTCGAGAGCCACCTTGTCTTTCCGGCGACCTCGTCCGCGGTACATCACCGTCAAGTCTTGGACTTCTAACAACGAGCTCATGTTCTCACCAATTCGTCCACGTCGGTACGGATACATCGCGCAGCGGAGCCTTCGTCGAGGGGCACCATCGGAATAGGCCCTGTGCGACAGGCGTCCTCGGCCAGCTCACACCGGCTGGCGAACCGGCACCCGTGCGGCCAGAAACCCGGCGTCGGCACGGTACCAGCGATGACCGGCAGGAGTTGACGTGGAGCAATACCGACTGACGATGACTGCAGCAGTGCCCGAGTGTAAGGGTGCGCAGGATGGGCAATGATCGACCGCACATCCGCGCTCTCGACGACCTGCCCGGAGTACATTACGAGCGCGCGATCACAGGCCTCTGCGACGACTCCCCAGTCGTGGGTAACGAGGATGAGCGCCATCCCAGTCTGCTCGCGCAGGTCTCTGAGCAGGTCGAGAATCTCACACTGCACCGAGACATCGAGAGCAGTTGTGGGCTCATCGGCGATCAGGAGTTCTGGTTCGCCGGCTAGCGCCCGCGCAATGGCGATACGTTGCGCCATACCACCCGAGAGTTCGTGCGGATATTTCTTGGCCACCGCGTTCGGCTCAGGCAGCCGCACACGGGTCATGAGCTCCCTGGCGATCTGGCGTGCCTTGCCCTTGCCCACACCCCGATGCAACCTGACCGCCTCTTCCAGCTGATGGCCGACCGTAAATGCCGGATTCAAGCTGGAGATCGGCTCCTGCGAGATGAACCCGATTCCCGTTCCCCGGTAGGCGTTCATCTCGCGCTCGCTTAGCGAGGTCAATTCCGCGCCTTTGAACGAGATCGAGGCGGCGACAACGTGGGCGCCCATGGGAAGCACACGAAGGACTCCCGAGATGGTCACCGACTTTCCACAACCTGACTCGCCGACGATCGCAACTGCCTCTCCCGGAGCCACATCGAAGTTGACGTCGTCAACGATCGTGACTTCACTCGATCCCCGGGGCAATCTGACCGTCATGCCCTTCACGCTCAAGATCGATTCCTGTCCCGTGGGTGATGCAGCACCTCCGCTTGCCATAGACGCAGCTTGGGAGACCTTC
Source organism: Arthrobacter sp. SIMBA_036 (assembly GCF_046535135.1). Taxonomy (NCBI): domain Bacteria; kingdom Bacillati; phylum Actinomycetota; class Actinomycetes; order Micrococcales; family Micrococcaceae; genus Arthrobacter; species Arthrobacter sp. SIMBA_036. The sequence continues at coordinate 30,138 of NZ_JAWRXG010000018.1, read as the reverse complement.
ACAGCGAGCGCGCGCCAGCTGAAAGCCTTCGCGGAACCACTCGAGCGGCCCATGTAGGCATCACGGATGCCGTTTCCTAGAAGCGTGAGGCTCAGAGTGACGACGGCGATGATGCCACCGGTGGGTACGAGCATCCATGCACTGATAGGCATCACGTTCTGGGCGTCTGTCACTAGGTTTCCCCAGCTCGGGGCCGGAGGCGGAACGCCGAGTCCGAGGTAGCCGATGCCTGCTTCGGCGATGCACGCCACAGCGGCCACGATACTGATTTGCGTCAGCGCCGGCCCGGTCACCCCCGAAAGGATGTGGCGGCGCATGATCTGGAGACTCGTCAGTCCGGCCACCCGCGCGCTGGCGACGTAGAGCTCCTCACGAACGGCGATCGTGGCTGAATACACCACTCGGGCCAGTGTCGGAGCCATAATCACGCCCAGTGTGATCATGGCCGCGGCTTCGTTGTTCCCGTAAATGCCGAGAATGACCAGCAGCATCACCAATCCCGGTACAGCCAGCAGCAGGTCGCACAGTCGCATGGCGACCGTTTCGACCCACCCCCCGAGTGTGCCCGCGGTCAGACCGAGGAACAGTCCGATAACGGCGCACACCACCACTGCCTGGACGATTCCCAACAGGGTGACCTGGCCACCGTGGAGCATCCTCGACAGGATGTCGCGGCCGAGCTGGTCAGTTCCGAGGAGGTGGCTCGCGCTTGGCCCTGCGGCCGTGTTCTGCAAATCCTGGTCAAGTGGCTCGTAAGGCGAGACCCACTGGGCGAATACGCAGGCCAAGACAATCACGAGCAGAACGAGGCTGCATGCGACGACGATCGGTTGCCTGACGAGACGCGGGAGGAAACCGGTCCCCCGTTCGGCCGCCCTACGGGACTGTTCTTGAATTGCTGCACCTTCAATGACTGCGCTCATCGCGCCCTCGCCTTCGCGTTTAGGAATCCTGAAGCGATGTCGGTCAAGAGGAATACCACTACGACCATAGCCGTGTAGAAGACCGCCAAACCCTGGATGACTTGCAGGTCGTGCTTGGTGGTGGCGCTCACCATCAGCGTGCCGAGACCGGGCATGCCGAAGATCTGCTCCATGAGGATGGTGCCGCCGAGCAGGCTGACGAACACCAGGCTGACCATGGTCAGCACTGGCGCAGCGGCATTCTTCGCAACGTGCTTGAACACGATCCGCTTCCACGGGTAGCCGTTCGCCCGGAGACTGCGGACGTAGTCACTGCGCATCGCGGACAACATCTCGGCCCTCGTCACGACCGCGACCAACGCGATTTCGGACACGCCGAGGACGACCACCGGGAGAATCAACGATTGGATCCATCCCGATGGGGAATCCGCGAAGGGCACGTATCCGGAGACGGGTAACCAGGCGAGGTTCACGCCGAATACGAGAACGGCGATCAATGCGAGCCAGAAGCTGGGAAGGCCTCGACCGAGGACGGCGAGCACCTCTGCCAACCGTCCGGTGATGCCGCCGCGAATGGCAGCGATCGCGCCGGACGTCACACCGAGGATGATGACGAGGAGCAAGGCCCCCACAGCCAGCGACATCGTTACCGGGATGCGAGATGCGATGGTATCGGCCACTGGCACACCAGAGACGACTGACGAACCCAAGTCGCCGGTGATCGCGTGGCCTAGCCAATCAACGTACTGCACGAGTACTGGCCGGTCGGCGCCGAGCTTCGCGTTGAGCGCAGCCACAGACTCCGCGGAAGCGGTAGGGCCGAGGATGGCCTGCCCGACGCTCCCCCCCGCAAGGGAACTCAGCACGAAGACGATGAGTGAGATCACTCCCATCAGCGGAACCGCCACGATCAATCGTCGTATGACGACACTTAGCATAATCTCTCCTTGAGTATCACATCAGGCGCGAGCTCTTCGACGCGAGTCGAGGTGCTCTCGGCTGAAGTGACGCTGCGGCCCCCGGTGGTAGGAGCCGCAGCGACAGACAAACTACTTCTTCGCAGCCCAGGCCGAGATGGCGAATTGGCCCATGGGATCACGCTTTCCAACGTCGATGCCCTTGGAGTAGATGAATTGGGGAACCGCCACGATCGGGATGTACCAGGCCTTGGCCGTCATCGTGTCGTTGAACTGCTTCGCGTTCGCCTCGAAGGTATCTTTCGTGGAGGCGTTCAGCGCGTCGTACGCCTTGTCGATATCCGGATCGGTCGAAGCGAACGGATTCCATACGGCAGAGTAAGGCAGCTTGTACAGCCGGTACGCTTCGTTCGGGAGCGTCCCGTACAGCCCGTACGAAACAGCGCCGGCGGAGTACTTCTTGGCCGCGAAGTCCGTGAAGAACGAGGAGTTCGGGAGCGACTTCAGGTTAAGCTTGATGCCGATCTTGGCGAGTTGCGCCGCTGCGGCGTTCACTGCGATGGTCGCGTCAGGGTCGTCGCTGTTCACTTCGAGAGTCATCGAGAAACCGTCGGGGTGACCGGCGTCGGCCAACAGCTTCTTAGCCTGGTTGACGTCGTAGGTGTACTTTGAGGGCAGGTTGTCGTCGTGGCCGGGGAAACCAGCCCCGATGAACTGATCCTGGGTAGTGATCGCGGTTCCGACTGCCTTGGCGATCGAGTCGCGATCCAAGGCCAGCGCCATGGCCCGCCGCACGCGCACATCGCCGAGTTCGGGGGTGAGCTCGCCTGCCCTATCCCAGAGCATAATGGCGGTTGCTTGCACCCGTCCTACGGTGCTGTCGAAACCCTTCGACTTGGCCTGATCGGCCAGCTGGGCGCCGCCGGTCATGTTCACTTGGATCTGGCCGGAGGCCAGCGCGTTCATCGCCGTGTTCTGGTCAGTCATCACACGCAGAATGATCTTTTTGTAGTTCTGGCGCGATTTGTCATAGTACAGCGGGTTCGGCGTGTACGTGTAGTGGTCGCCGTTCTGGCTCTGCGATGCGTCGTAGACGTAGGGACCCGCGCCGAACGTCGCGGTCTTCAGTTTGTCGGGGTTGGCAAGCCCAGCTGCGCTGATGATCATGCCGTTGTTGCAGTTGCCGCTGTCCGACAGGATCGACTCCATACCGGTGAACGGTGCGGGCGACGTGATCGCGACGGAGTCCGTATCGACCGCGGCGATTTTCCACGGCTTAATGAAGCCGTCATTGAGCCCGGGCACCGACTTGTAGTAGTTCAGCGTGTTCAGCACCGAATCACGCGTGACGTCTGTTCCGTCGGCGAACTTGACCCCGCTGCGGATCTTCATGGTGAAGACCGTGTTGTCGCTCGAGTACTGCCATGACGCAGCAATGCCGGGCTCGTAGCCGCCGTCCTTGGTGATTCGAATTAGCGGTTCGTAGGCCAGTTGGAACATCGGGCTCGAACATTGCTGCGTGAGCTCAAAGCTCGTGGGCGAATCGATAGGGAGTGCGACAGTGAGTGTGTCGGACGCCGACGCTGACGAGGAGCCGCTGCTGCTGCTGCACGCGGTGAGGGCCGCCACTCCAAGCGCCACGGCGATCAAGCCCGCTGCGAGCCGTCTACCGCGGCGTACCTTTCCTATCGTCCGATCTTGCTTCAGGTCTTGCATGCTACCTTCTCCTACTGTCATCCGTGGTCGCGCGCATTCACACTCAACCATTCGGTCCAACCATCTCTTGACGGTCATCATTTAGTTCAGGGCCAGTGCTGTGTAACGTTCAAAACTCTTGGCACTTCGGTGTGTAATGCGGATCTTTCCGACATCCACTACCGCCGGGGTTTGGCAATCTTCGCGAAAGCATAGAATTTGGCTGACCTTCGTTGTGAAGGGGGCGCTATCCCTGACAGTGTGAGTCATGTCTCATGATCATCCTGCGCGGCCCTCGCTGAACATTGGAAAGTTTCCGAACAGAGCGTCGAGCAATAAGTGTCACCACGATGCTTAGTCGCACCTACGACCCGGCTTCAAGTACCGGTTTATCGCCGACGAACTCCTTCAGAAGGGCATCGCAGCGGGCAGAACAGGGTCCGACGCTAGTGCCGGAACCACGGCATCTGGTCGGTGTTCTCGAAGAAAGGCGGCCTGAACCGCAGACCCTGGCCGCCGGTCCACGACGACCTGGTGGAACGGGACTTCACCGCAGCTGCTCCCAACGAGCTGTGGCCGACGGACATCACCGAACATCCTACGGCCGAGGGCAAGTACAACGGCCGGGGGCAAGCCATGGACGAAGCCACGGCCATCAAGCCAAACCTCGACTACCCGACCGGCCCCACCTACCACCTCATGGGCTTCGACACCCCGACGTTCGCGCCCATTTTCGTGGCCAGCCGCTTCCAACTCGCTGATCCGCCCCCCCCTTTACGCCTACATCGGCACTAAAGAGCGCTCCCTCTGACATCCGGTCCACAGATCAGCACCTAAGCTGCCGTGAGGGGCCGGAGGATCATCCGGATCCTTTCCTCCTCGCAACAGCTCTCAGCGCCTCACGACCTACTACCAGCCGACAGATCCACTGATCCTCCCCCAACTTAAGGTCAGCAAAAGGATTAGCGCCCGCAACCTGTTAAACTCCACGTGGGCGCACTCCTGAGACACCAGCTAAATTGGAGAAGGGGTCGGCTGACCCCAGGGGATCACGTATCTTACAGTTGACAACAGTAAAGCAGTGCGAGGGCGCATAGCCCTTCGTGGCGGCGAGGGGATCGGAATGGACGGCGCAGGTGTAAGAAGCGTATTGACGGCGCTTCGGGTCTTGGAGCGACTCGCTGAGCCCGGGGTGGCGGCGGGAGTCTCTGAAATGGCCAGAGATCTAGATCTCCCGAAGTCGTCCGTGCAACGGATGCTCCGCACTCTGCAGGAGGGCGGTTGGGCCTCCGAAGTCCGCGATCAAGCGGTTCGTTGGACTTTGACTCCCAAGATGTTCCAGTTGGGCCAACGCCATCACGCGGGCAACGATCTTCGCGCGATCGCGCTTCCAGTCATGCAGCAGCTCTGGGAGGAGACTCGAGAGACCGTCCACCTTGCAACCGTGAAAGGAGATTCGGTTTTCGTCCTGGAGTCCCTCGAGAGTCCTCAAGGGGTGCGAGCCCACGTCGGCCTCGGCATGTTGTTACCAATTCTGGTCTCTGCTAATGGCCGTGCCCTGATCTCAACATGGCCAGATGACCAGATCCATGAACTCATCGCTCGTGGTTTGACTGCCTATAACGCGCACACGATCACTGACGCAAACGCGCTTCTGGCTGTCATCGACCAAGCTCGCAAGACGGGTTACGCAGTGAATGAACAACAGTGGCGAGAAGGCGTCCACGCCGTTGCAGCGCCTATCGTGGTCGCCGGAGTGGGTGTAGCAGGAATTGGCATTTCTACGCCGGTTCATCGGATCTCGGCCGAATTAGAAGAGAAATACGGGGCACTGGTGGTCGGGGCCGCACGCGCCATCGCCCAGGGCTTGGGAGAAGGCTGATGAGCGTTCCTCCTGACTAGTCTGGCCGTCGATACCGGCGTGTGATCCCGTCGCGATCGAGGCGGCCGCCAACCACTCCCCCATGAATATCGTTGGCCCTCACACGCGCTGGTCCTCTGACAGACCCTGGATCAGCGGGGAGAGAGGTACTCGAGCTGCGCGAGCGTCGACGCCTCGCGGGCGAACCGGAGCGCTGGTGCGAGGTCGGGCCAAAAGCGATCGGTGACCCCCCGAAGAGGTGTCAGGAGCGATGGATACCGGAAGATTCAGCCCGCGCAGCGCCCGCTCGAATCTCGATGGGACGCACACGCCGGTGCTCGAGATCCCGCAGAATCAGTGATCTCAATGCTCCATAACAAACTGAGCTGCGGCATGCGAGGGAATTTGGCGATCATCGACTGCAGAACGCCCGCTGTGCAGGCGGGTCGATAAATTGGCGGCGATGACCAGATGAAACCCATGCGTTTGAAGGCCACCGCCCGCACCTCGGCAGTCACACCTAAGTCGGCACCAATGAGCGCCTCGTCGGTGATCTGCATCGCCGAGGACGCCCCAATCGCCAGCCTTTTGCGGATCGTCGTAGCTGACGCCTCGGTCGCCAGCAACATCACGACGATCTCAGCGGCTTCTTTGTTTCTGTCAACATACTTGAGCGCGGTCACGACGGCACGTTCGCAGATCTAATCGAGCAGTCGGTCCGACGCTTCGCGGACGGCGCAGCCAGTCTCCAGACCCACATGCGGTCCCGGCAAATGTCCGGACCTTCATTGGCCAGGACGACTATCTTCATCAGGTCCACACGTCTCGGGTCGGGGTAAGTGGTGGCGGCCGAGGCGCGGTCCTCGCTAGCCGCGATGTTCAACTGGGTAGTCTGATCAGCGCTTTGTCGGAGCAGTCTGGTCAGGTCGGCAGGGACGCCGCCTCGGAGAGCAGTGCTCCGGCGCGGCACAACCAGCGCGCGGGTTCGGCCATCGACCGCTCCGGCCCGCCGGCTATTTCGGTCAGCGAGATCGCGTGTGCGAAGTCCGAGGAGTCGGCATCCGGCGCAATCTGTCCCGCCACGACGGCCGCCGCCACCCCGGCCGAACGAGCGATCGCGACGACCGCGCTGGGTACTTTACCCGCCAGGGACTGCGAGTCGAACTGACCTTCTCCCGTTACCACCAGGTCCGCGTCGGCGACCGCCTCTCGCAGCCGGATGAGCCCCGCGATCGCATCGGCACCGGGTGCAAGCCGCGCACCCCACAGGCGCAGCGCATAGCCGGTGCCGCCGGCGGCACCGGAACCGGGTTCGCCGCCGAGCAGGTCGGCGAAACGCCGCAGCCCCTCGTCGGCACGCTGTACCCCGGCGGCATCCATCCCCTTCTGCGGTCCAAACACGGCGGCACCACCTAACGACCCGAGCAGTGGATTGGTGACGTCGGTGATCACCGCAGCTCCGTCGGCGGGCAACGGCCGCAAGACCGAGAGGTCGGCCCCGGCGACCGCTGCGAGCCCGAAGTCAGAGGCGAACCGGCGGCGTCCATGAACGTCGCGCCCAACGCCCGCAGCATCCCAAGCCCCCCGTCGGTCGAGGCACTCGACCCGATACCGAGTACTAGCCGCGAGACGCCGTGGTCGAGCGCGGCCGCGATGGCTGGCCGAATCCGGTGGTATCGGCGTCTTAGGGCAACCGCCGCTTGCCTAAAAGTTCGATCCCCGCGGTGTTCGCGAGCTCGACCACGCCCACCCCTCCGGGATCGCGGTCGGTCGCGGCAGCAGCAACCACTCCGCCGTGTGCGTCAGGCCGTCCGGTCCACGCACCTCGACGGGCATCCGCCGGGCGGCTGGCTCCGCAAGAGCGAAGCAGGCGACCGTGCCCTCTCCGCCGTCGGCCATCGGCCGCAGCACGATCTCGGCGAACGGATCGTGCTGCCGCCAGCCCTCTGCGAGCGCCTGCGCGACCGCGGGCGCATCCAGAGTGCCCTTGAAGCTGTCTGGAGCGAAGACGATGCAGCTCATTGGAGAGGTGAGGTGGTCGCACCGGCATAAACAGTCACAACGTCGATTCTGTTCACGTCAGTCATCGGTGTGTGTGAAATTGCCGTCGTGAAACTCGGGTCGGCCGTGTTCGCCGGGACCCTCCCCACGCAGGTGGTGGAGCAGCACCGGCCCGTCGGCCGGGCAGATCCGCTGACCAGCCGCCGTCGGCGCGTCGTTCGCGCTCACTCGAACCCCACCTCAGCGCAACCGAGGTTCATACGCAACGCCTGCCGACCGTTTGCGCGCTTGGTCATCAGCGTCCTCGCCCGAACTGCCCCATTCACCACCATGCTCACCGCAATCCCAGACCCCTCGCGACAATGCTTCGCAGCACTTCTTTCGTACCGCCGCGGATCGTGGCCGAAGGAGAGTTGAGTATCACATGTGCCAACATTGCCTGGTAAGCGTCCGAGGCGCCCGGGTCAGGCTCTGCCTGCAAGGCTAAGCGAAGGACTTCGGGAATCTCTTGTTCGAAGCAGGTGCCCAGGTCTTTCACCAGCGCCGCATGGAGAGCAGGGTCTTTCCCATCGGCGATCATCGACGCCACCGACCTCGACATCCGACGCAGCGTGACGAGATGGGACACCATTCGCCCGATTACTCTCGTACCTTCAGCCGAGGGATACTGCTTCAAGATCCTGACGAACTCCTCCAGCGCGCGAAGATGCGAAAGGAATCGCTCCGGACCGCTTCGTTCAAAAGCCAATTCACTGGTGACTTGATTCCAGCCATCTCCTTCGGTTCCGATGATCGCGTCGTCGGGAAGGAAAACATCCTGAAAGTGCACCTCGTTGAAGTGTTTCCCCCCGGCGATGTCGGTGATTGGCCGACACACGATACCGGGGGTATTCATATCGACCAAGAACTGGCTCAGGCCCTCGTGTCGCGTCTCACCCGCCGGCGCGGTGCGGCAGAACAGGATCATGTAGTGGCTGCGGTGGGCATTCGTCGTCCAGATCTTCGTTCCATTCACAAGCCAACCTCCGTCGACTCGGTTGGCGCGTGTACGAACCGAAGCAAGGTCCGATCCGGAATCTGGCTCACTCATCCCGATACAGAAGTACGCTTTGCCTGCGGCTATCAGGGGAAGGATTTCCTGGCGCTGGCGCTCGCTGCCATACCGCAACAGCAAAAAGCCGCTTTGCCGGTCTGCTACCGAATGCGCGGTGATCGGCGCGCGTGCCGCAAGCAATTCCTCGAGTACGACATAGCGTTCGACGAGGCCGTACCCACCTCCGCCATACTCCACGGGAAAGCCCATGCCGATCCACCCACGTGCGCCGAGCGCCTCGCTGAATTGAGGGTCGTAGCCACCGAACGCAGTGGCCGCATCACGATCGACGGGCCACTCGAAACCGTCAAGAAATTCTCGCACCTCCGCTCGTAGCCGTTCGCCCATTTCAGACAGTCGAGGCGATGGGAAGGTCAGGGCGTTCATTTCGACTCTCCTACAGTGATGCCAGCACCCAGGGGCGCCAAGGTGCGCCACAGGGTGGTCTCGAGTTCTTCGCCGAGGATCTGTCGTCCTAGTTCGTCTGCCCAGAAGGCTTCATTGCCGAACTCGTCGCGCCAGGACCAGAGTTGTTTGGTGAACAGTTGCAAATTGAGTTCTTCGGTGAAACCGATTGCCCCGAACACCTGGTGGGCGATCGCGGCGCCCGCTCCGGCAGCTTCCCCGGTACGGATCTTCGCGCTCAGCGCAGCCACGCTGTGAAAGAGTGACTCGTCTTCACTCGCAAGCCATTCATCGATAGCCTCACTACCGGCTTCCGTGGCTGCCCGCGCGGCAGCGGCCTGCGTTGCGAGAACAGAAACGTTCTGCTGAATGGCTTGGAACTTGCCGATCGGCCGGCCAAACTGCACTCGCATGTTTGCGTAGTCCACAGACAAAGTCAGGGCCCGTTCAAGAGCACCCGCCATCAGTGCACTGCGGGCGATAGCAGCGATCACCAGCAGCGATCTGGGCTCGAACGGCGCCGGCACGACCTCGACAGGTATGACGCCTTCGAGCCGGATATCGTCGCGCGCATCCCCCGCCAGATTGCGACCAGATGTAACGGAGACACCCGACGCCTGGCGGTCCACTACGACGAGCTGAGGCGAAGGGCTGTCGCTCATAAACACGACATGCGTAGACGTACTACCCCACGGGACACGTCTGAGAGTGCCCTCTACGTGCCACACATCGCCAGAGCGACTCAGGTGGACCGGTGCGTCCGTAGAAGCAAATGCGATCGTAGGCTGATCCGTCTCTTGTGCACCTGCCAGATCAATCAGCCAGTGGCCGATCATCGTCTCAGCAAGCGGCACCGCAGCGGCGTTATTGCCTGCGATCTCCAAGAGTTCGCAAGCAACCGCCCAGTTCACACCGATGCCACCCTTACTCTCGGGCAGCAGAGCTTTGTCCACACCGGTGGTTTTCAGAGAGCCCCATAGATCAGACGGCTCATCGGCGAAGATCTCCGCCAGAGTTTGATGAAGCATCTCGCGCGTTTCATCGTCCATCGTTCATTCCTTCTTTCTGGTCGCTGCGGGAGTGCCGGGCATGTGTAGCCCACTCGTTGCACTACCGGCTCCTTGTCTGAGGTCACGTGGTTGCCGAAGTGTTCTTCGCGCCCGAGGGTGGGTCACCGTCGCTCGCCGAACTGATGACCCGTGACGATCCGCTCCCCCGAAGACTCAACCCACCGAGTGAAGACCTCCACGGGCTCTCTCGGAGTCTGGAGAGTATTGACGATCATTTGCTGGTCCGCGTAACCAAGTGCCATGCCGCAGACCAGGGTTTCGTCCGGTCCGGCGTCCAAGAATGGAAGGATGACCTTGCCGTAGTAATTCCATGCCGCCTGCGGACATGTGTGCAGTCCGTGTGCTCTCGCCAGAAGCATGATGTTCTGCATGAACATTCCGTAGTCAAGGAATGAGCCGCGCCCCATGACCCGATCCATAGTGAAGATCAGTCCCACAGGTGCGTCGAAGAAGTGATAGTTGCGCTGTCGCTGCGCGCGCATTTTCTCCTTTTCCCCACGCGCAATCCCAAGCAGGCCGTACAAGCTCCACCCGTTCTGCCGCTTTCGGTCGATGTACGGCGACACCCACTCGCTGGGGTAGAAATCGGGGTCATCGCGGTAGGCAGCCACGAGATTCGGATCGTCGCTGACCGCATCATCCGCTGCCAACACCTCGGCCACCAAGTCATCGCGCGGCTGCCCCTGCAATACGTAAACCTTCCACGGCTGTGTGTTCGTGCCGGATGCAGCCCTACTGGCGACGCGCAGAATTTCCTCGACGACCTCACGATCGATCGGACGGTTGCGGTCGAACGCCCGACACGCGAATCGGGTCTCGATGGCGGCCAGAACACCGTCGGGGTCGTCGATCTGCGCTGCAACTCTGGATGCTGACAACGGCTGCTCCTCGGATTGAACGGGCTGATGTGGCGTTTGTGTCTCGTCAGGTCGGGCGGTAAATCGGTGCCCGACGAGAGAATTCAGCGGCTTGGGCACCCGTCTTACCTGCCCTCGAACTGGGGAACTCGCTTCTCCCGGAAGGCGGACAGTCCCTCGACGCGGTCGAACGAATAGCTGTGCGCAGCAGACAGAGCACGCTCATAGCGGAGACCAGTCGACACAGGGTGGTCGAGTGAGTCGTTCAGCGCCTGTTTCATCCGCGCGAGCACCAGCGGACTCTTCGAAGAAATCGACTCGGCGAGGCGCTCCACCGACCCCGCGAGTTCGCTATCTGCGACGACCTCGTTCACGAGACCGTACGCCATCCACTCACGCGCCGTCTGCGTCTGCCCGGTGAACATCAAGTACTTGGCATTGTTGAGTCCGATTTTCCGGGGAAGCCTAACGGTGACGCCGGCACCGGGGAACATCGCAAAGTTCGAGTGGGAATCACCGATAACTGCCGACTCCGCTGCCACCACGATGTCGCACGAGAGAACGAGTTCCAGACCGCCGGCAACGGCGATGCCGTTGATTGCGGCGATGACCGGGGTGCCGCTCCCCTCGATGAAGCTGGTGAGCTCGCCGATCCTTTTGACGAACCTCGCGCCCTCTTCGGGAGTCCGTTTGGCGCTGTCCTTCAGGTCCGCGCCAGCGCAAAACCCGCGTCCGCTGCCGGTGAGCACCATCGCGCGCACCTCTGGATCGCGATCGCCCTCTTCAACAGCAGCGACGAGAGCATCCAGCATGGTTGCCGTTACGGCATTCAGTGCTTTCGGCCGGTTGAGGGTGACCCACAACACCGATCCTCGTCGCTCTGTCAGGAGCTCATCCGTTGTGTCATTCGTTTCCGTGGTCATCGACAATCCTTCCTCGTTCACCGAACGAGTAGTTGTTCGGTGATTATGTTGCAAAAACAACCGCTTTTCTTACAAATGCTTGTTGGCGAAGCTCATCGCTGCAGGATATGTACGACGCACACGGGGCCGATCCCGACCATGTGAGCCAGCCCGACCTTTGCATCCGGCTGTTGCCTGTCTCCTGCTTCTCCGCGCAGTTGCCTCGTGATCTCGGCTATCTGCCCCAGGCCCGTCGGGCCGAGGGGATGTCCCATCGCGAGCAGGCCGCCAGAGGGGCTGACAGCGTGTCGGCCGCCGATGTCGAACGACCCTTTGGCGAGTTCGGCAGCCCCCTGCCCTGGCGGGCACAGTCCCATTGCCTCGACGAACAACAACTCTTCGATCGCGAACGCATCGTGCACCTCGACGACATCCAGATCCGACGGATCCCCACCCCATTCCTCGTAAGCCGCCTGGGTCGCGGCTTGGGTCAACGCGACGTCGGCGTTTGCGCCGTCGAACGCTTGATCGCTCACAGTCGAAGATGCTGCAACGCAGACCGAACGGCGCTGATCGACTTTGTAGCGCTTCATCGCCACATCGGACATGACGATCACGGCCGCTGCCCCCTCACCGATGGGGGTGATCTGCAAACTGTTGAGCGATCCTGCAACATAAGGAGGACGGACAACCTCCTCGAGCGTCCGCCTCTTTCTACGCTGTGCATATGGGTTGAGAGCGCCGTTGTTATGGTTCTTGACGGCAACGAGACCGATCTGTTCCTTGGTGTATCCCGCCTCTGCCAGATAACGCTCAGTCAGCAGCGCGTAGCGTGCAAACGGGACATCCTGAACCGGGGAGATCGGCGTGATCCCGGTATCCGGAGCAGCGATCCTTCCGATCGGCTTGTCGACTCCGATGGCGATAGCCACATCGGCCAAACCGCTCGCCACTTCTGCGACGGCCTGCCGGAATGCAGTGGAGCCTGTAGCCGAGGCGTTCTCGACCTGAGAAACTCGAAGCCCCGTCATTCCGAGGTACCGGAGCATGGGAACCCCCGCCGCCATGCCTAGTCTGGCGGTGCCGACGAACGCGGCTTCGACGGCCGGCCACGTAATCCCCGCGTCGACGAGGGCTTCTCTGACAGCCTGCAGGCCCAGTTCGATGTATGACGTTTCGGTCGGGTACTGGTAGGGGTGCAGACCGATGCCGACAACATGCACTGGACGGAGATCAGTAATCAGAACCATCAGCGTTCTCCTAACGTGAAGATGACATAGGAATCGCGCAACCGGTCGCCGCCTTGGCCGACGACCGTCGCGCCGGGATGCCATGCAACCTCGTCATCCAGGAACGCATGGATCGTCGGACCGTCCGCTAGGCTGATCTCCCCCATAACGAATGGAACCGGCCACTTGGCGTGCCGGTGAACCTCGGCAAAGCTGCGCAAGACCCCGCGGGCATCGAACCTCGTCTCGCAGATCTCATCGCCAGGCGCTCCGCACCGCTCGCACCCGAAGCGCTGACGTGGAACGCCCCCCTGGCCGCATTTGAGGCAAATCCACCCAATAAGCTGGATCCCTCGCTCAGAGTCCACCCACAGAGGCCCTGCCTCCTCACTCGGGATATCCTTCGAAACCATCCTGTGCCTCGTTCCAAATGTCTGCTGTGTCGCCCTGTGTATCCAGCCCGACCTCTGTGTCACTGACTTGTGCTTTCACGCCCGGCCAGCACCCGACTCGCCCGCTGACCTACCCCCTAAGCGCTGGCGCATGTCGCTATCGGCGCCCTCGGCAAATGCACTCGAAGTTCTTTGCTACGCCGGGAGAATGAGCGGGACCCGCCTGTGCCACCTATTGAAACGCAATACCGTCTGTCGGTACGTCTATCATCTCCGGCCGCTTGTCGTCTTGTCAACAGAAGCGCGAATGACTTTCGGGCCGGGCGACGCGCACGGTAATCATCCGCGGACGTCAACGGCACCGTCATGGGCAGTGGGATCCCAACGCGAACGGACAAGTACCCTTTATGAGCCCGCGCCGAAATCCCCCGGGCCGCAACCTCACTGGCTCGCCTCGGGATGTAGCAGCACACGTGAACCTTGCCCGCCACCGACGGCTCCTCACGAGTGCTTGACATGGACTCACTGTGACGACAATCATGAATCTTACCCTGATTGGACCGCCGTTCCATCAGACGGAACACGTATGGTGCTGGCCCTTCCAACGACGGAAGGGCCACCGACCTTACCAACGACGGAAGGCAAAAGTATGAACGCTACTGCTACTCAACCGGCGAGGCCGGCTTCACCGAGGCGCGTCAGCGCGGCCATCGTCACGGGCACCGCTCTCGAGTACTTCGACTTCTTTCTTTACTCCGCTATGGCTGCACTTGTCATTGGTCCGACATTCTTCCCGTCCTCGAATTCCGTTGCCAGCACGATGGCGTCGCTGGCAACATTCGCTGTCGGATTTCTCGCACGACCCTTTGCGGGGCTGATATTCGGGATCATCGGAGACAAGTTCGGTCGAAAGACCGTACTTACTTGGAGCTTGGTCCTGATGGGCGTTTCAAGCGGACTGATTGGTCTGATTCCCTCGTACGCAACGATCGGCGTAGCGGCCCCGATCTTGCTTGTTCTGCTGCGGATCGTCCAGGGAGTCGGCGCTGGAGCGGAGTTCAGTTCTGCAATTGCTGCGGCTTATGAGTTCGCGACCCCTAACAAGCGGGGCAGACTGGGATCCCTACCGACGCTTGGGGTCAATCTCGGAGTCTTCGCCGCTTCGTTGGTTGTCGCCGGACTGGCATTGCTCGGGAATGACTTCTTCTACTCATGGGGCTGGCGCATCCCGTTCGTTCTCAGCTTCGTATTGGCCGGCGTGGGGTACCTCATTCGCATCAAGCTTCCCGAGACCCCGGAGTTCTTGGACTTGCGTCCGGATCAGGCGCGGCGTCCGTGGCCCCGTGTGCTGGCGGATCTTTTCCGGTCGGACTGGAGGGGCGTCGTCATAGTGTTCATCGTGTACACCGGGTACGCCCTTGTAGCTACGCTGTGGAAGACCTTTGCGCTCTCCTATCTGACGGAGTTTCAACACGTCGGGCCGTCGGTCAGCACCTTTGGGGTCACGCTGGCAAGCCTCTTCGCCATCATTTGGACGCCCGTGTGTGGAAGGCTGTGCGACGCGGTTCCGATCCGATGGGTTATCGCCATCGGCGGCGTGTTGGTGATTGGTTACTCCGTCCCCTTCTTCTGGCTGCTCGACACCAGGTCACCGATTTGGATCTGGGTAGCGCTGATCCTGGGAACGGGCTTCCTGGCCCCTCTGCTGTCTGTCGCGACGAGTCCGTTCATGGCGCGCCAATTCGCTACGAATACTCGTGTCACCGGTATCGGAGTCGGTAAGGAATCCAGCGGTGCGGTGGGGGCAGGCCTCGGACCCGTGGTCGCGCTCGCACTCGTCGGCTCTTCATCCTCGTCAAGCACCATAGGTGTTGCCATGCTCTTCGCGATAGGAGGCGCCCTCTTCTTGATTGCAGCGTGGTGGGGAAGGACGGTAGCCCCCTCCGTGAGTCTGACCGAGAGTCACACCCATGCACAGACGAGTACGGGAAGCTGATCCTCGTTGGGGTCGGACTTTACGAAACGCTGGCCCTGCCCGAAGTGCGGAGCGTCGGTGGTCCGGAAGAATCTCGGTGCCGCCGTCATAGTGTCCAACGTCGGCACGGGGCCGCCAACCTCAGTTGGGGAGTGCTGGCCGGAAGTTAACCCGAAGTTACGTCTGTCATGACGCGTGAAATCCCCGCCTAGGCGGGGATTTCACTGTTTCCGGTGGTTCTTTGTCTAGCTGCTTGACTCCGATGGTGGCCGGGATGGGCCGGGCCATGAGGTCGAAGGCCTGGCGCTGAATGAATGTTGGGTGTGGTGAGAAGGTCGAAGCCGGCCTTCACCTTGCCGGCGTCCGTCCGGGTTGCGTTGACGGTGGTACGGATGATGGAGAATCCCGTCCAAGGCCACTCGGCGGCGATCGGTTCCTCATCGCAGGCGAAGGCAACGGAAGTCTCCGTAATGGTGAGCGCGTAGTGCCCTTTCCATTCTTTATTTGCCGATGGCTTTGCCGGCACGGATCCCGATCTTCCCAGCGCCTTTGATGGGCCCGACTTCGGCGACGGCGGTGATTTTGCGCCGCAGTTCGCCACGCTCGCGGGGCCGTTATTGCGCCAGTGCGGGGTCGCGCCAGACGATGAGGGCGCTCACCCGGATGGTCGGGGTGGGAGATCTCAGCCAGGTCCGTCTCGTCGGACAGAGACATCTGCAGCGGTCCGTCGTCAGCGGCCAGGGCCTTGATCGCCGCGGCGCCCAGCGCGGTCACTCAGCTGAGACCGCCGAGTTCTATGAGCTGTTTGATCCTGGCGTTGGTGATCGTGCCACGGTCCCCGGCCTGACCCTCTCGCCGAGCCGCTATGGGTCTTGAAGTCCGCGGCCAGGTCCTCGAAGGCTCTGGGGTCGGCGGTGTTGCAGGGGACAACGCGGGCGGAGACCGGCCGGCCGTCGATGTGGGTGAGTATTCCGTATTCGATCTGCTCGACACCCGTCACCCCGTCACAGGAATATCCGCGGGCAGCCAGCGGCACTTATGCCCGGTCACCCAAGACGAGGACAGATCGAACAATGTGAGCCGGGCCGGATTTCCTTCTTCTTCCGACAGGTGACGGGCGGCGCGCCTGGCTGCGATGGCTTCCTGCCAGCCGCGAGACAGTCCATCGCGGCGTAGACCTCGTCCGTGATGGCGCCGGCGACGCCGAGGTCCCCCGGCCAGGGTTGTATCGGCCCACCTGCAGGTGGTCGACAGCTTCGAAACGGGATGGCCGACTTGGGCGGCCACCAGGGCGAACGAAATGTCGCGCATCCGCGCTGGCCGCCACAGAAGTGCGGGCATCCCGAGCGCTGTGGCCATGGGGCAAGGGCCGCATGAGACTCCAGACCCTCCGCAGTGAATACAGCCGTGTTTCCGGCCAGCGTGTCGCGGACCGCTTCGATCGCTGATTCCGGCAGCGCCGAGAGGTTCGCCAGGTCTTATGCTTGATCTTGCCGTTGCGCCGCAAGGACCGGCGGAAGAAACACCGATTCGTAGTCGACCGTTTCCCCGGCCCTGTTCATGCGCCGGCTATTAGGCCGGGCTTCGTCATCGCCTGAGTTGTGCGTGCATGCCAAGATTCCACAGCAGCCTATGCACCTATCCATGTAGCAGTCCCAACACGTAATTTAGTGGCTACAAATGACGTGCAAACTTGGCCCTTCGGCCGGGAACGCAACGGAACCAAGCCTAGGGACCAACGTAACTTCGGACTAGCAGGAACGCTGACTGTTCCACATCCAAATGAACATCATCGCCACAACGATTCCCGAAGAGTTCGACGGACCAGCCCCTCTACAACACCCGCCTCAAGGCCGAAGAAGGCCTCTGGACAAGAACCGGATGGACAGGAGGATCATGACACGTCCTACACCATCCACATATTTTGTCCTATTTAACCCCAAGGAGCTCGCGCGTCCCTTTCACAATGCAACCGCAGTCAGGGGCGGTCGTCCGAGAAGCACCTCAGCGACGTTTTTCACCGCCATGGTCCCCATGGCGTCGCGGGTCGCAGCGCCGGCGCTCCCGATATGCGGCAGAACTACAACCTGCTCCATCCGACGCAGTCGCTCATTGACCTGCGGCTCATACTCGTGCACGTCGAGACCCGCACCCGCCAGATGGCCGCTCTCAAGGGCATCGGCGAGAGACTCCTCATCGACAAGAGGACCGCGAGCGGTGTTGATGAGATAACTTCCCTTCCTCATCGTGGCGAGCTCCTGGGCTCCTATGAGGTGCCGGGTCTCCCGAGTCAGGGGACAGTGCAGGGAGACCGCGTCGCTGCGCGCGAGGAGCTGTTCGAGATTTACCGCCTCAACCCCGAGCCTCACGGCCTCCTGCGAAGTGGCTCGGCGGCCGGTGGCGAGGAGTTTCATGCCGAAGGCATGAGCGCGACGCGCTGTCGCCATCCCGATGCGTCCGAGGCCGACTATACCCAAGGTGGCGCCGGCGCTGAGGTCGAGACCCACGAAACTCTGCGGGCCCCAGATCCACGGCCGTCCTGTGCGCACAAACCTGTCCGCCTCTACCACTCGTCTCGCGATCGACAGGATCAGCGCGAGTGTGAGGTCAGCGGTGGCCTCGTCAAGCACCCCCGGTGTGTTGGTGACGATGACCCCTCTTCGACCTGCGGCTTCAACATCAATGTTGTCGAAGCCGACGGCGACATTGGCGACGACCCGAAGCTGTGGCCCTGCTGCCTCCAGCACTTCCTCGTCGATTTTCTCAGTCAGCATTGTGATGATGCCTGAGGCGCCGCGGGAGCCCTCGAGGAGCGACTCCCGAGATGGGGGGCCGTCAATGCCGGCATGCACTCGGAGTTCGGCGGGTAGTGACTCCCGGGCGCCCCGCATGACCCGTTCGGACAGCGGACGGGTAAGGAAGACGTGCGGCTCTGGCACTGCAATCACCTTTTTTCTGTCCTCTTTCGGGGATCTATCTCGACAAGAAACGCGCCGCTGTCGACGCTTCGCGATCTCATGCACGCACCTAGGAGGGCATCTTGGGTGCGTCTGTCGCAGGTTCGGAGGGAACTCCGGCCAGTGCCTGTGCTACGCCAGTGACTTCCCAGCGCTGCCCGTTCTCGAAGGAGTCGACGAGGTGCCACCCCTCATACACACCGATAAAGTCGCCAACGACGCGGAACATGTGGCCGGTCATGTGGCATTGGCTCGACGCCAGATAGGCGACCAGGGGTGATACGTTCCCCGGATGATAGGGATCGAAGCCGTTGCGCGACTCGGCTTCGGCGAGGCGCTCGACTAGCCCAGGCGTCGCCTGGGTGGTTTGAGTCCGCGCGAAGGGCGCGATGCCGTTGACCCGCACACCGATCCGCCTCAGTTCCTTCGACGCGACCTGCGTCATTGCTGCGATACCCGCCTTCGCAGCAGCGTAGTTGGTCTGCCCGATACCTGGCTGCATCCCTGCCCCCGACGAGGTGTTGATGATGGCTCGATCGGCGTCGAACCCCAGTTTCGACTGCTCGCGCCAGTACCGCGCGGCGAAATGACTCACCGCAAACGTCCCCTTGAGATTGACGTTGATGACCGAGTCGAACTCTTCCTCCGTCATGTTGACCAGCATCCGGTCGCGAAGGATCCCTGCATTATTGACCACTGCGTGCAAGTCACCGAAGTCCTTCACGGCCGTCTCGATCAAACGCTGCGCACCGGCCCAGTCGCTGACACTGTCGGTGTTCGCCACCGCTTGCCCACCTGACGCCGTGATTTCGTCGACCACGCTCTGAGCGAGACTCGAGCCCGAATCGGAGGTCGATCTGCCGACGTCGTTGACCACGACCAGAGCCCCTTCTGCGGCGAACAGCAACGCGTGCTCGCGCCCGAGCCCCTGCCCTGCACCGGTAACTATCGCGACCCGACCTTCAAGAACACCCATGTTCAACTACCTTCCTCGCATTATGCTGCTGCACGATGCAGCAGCGAATCTCGTCGCGCGCTCCTGCGGCGACGTCACGCTGATCACCCCACGCCCCGCAAATCTTAAGGCCGCTCATCGTCAGTCTCGTCAGAGTGCATCTCAACAACTATTTCTCGCGAATCCGCTTCTACGTCTATGTCGACGGCGATCTTCCGATGAGGATCAATGGTCAGCGGGCAGGGGTCGTTCCCGCCTCGCGGAGTGCCAATATTTGCTCTTCGGTGTAACCGAGATCCGCGAGGATGGCGTCTGTGTCGGCTCCCAGGCGGGGGGCCGAGACTGGGCTCTGCTCGTATGGTGCGGACGTGATGGGAATGCGCACGCTCTTATACGCCTGGCCGTCGAACTCACCATCGACGAAACAGTTGGTGCGGCGCGCCTCATCACTACGCATGACTTCACCATGGCTCAGCACAGGGCCGGCCACAATGCCACTGGCGCGGAATCGGGAGGTCCACTCATCCCTCGAACGAGTACTGAAAGCATTCTGTAACTCGGTCCTCAGTAATGCCTGATTCTGCACCCTCGCGGACACGTCGGCGAAACGCGGGTCCTCCACGAGATCGGCCCTCTCGATGGTTGCGCACAGCAACCGCCACTGCTCCGGGAGGTACGCGGCAACCTGGACGTATCCCCGATCCGACGTCACGAACAGGTCAGTGGGATAGGCCAGCGTCCCGCCCGTGTTGCCTATTCTCGACACCTCGCCACCCGTAATGGAAGCCTCAACGAAATAGTGACCCTGGAGAAAGGCGCTCACCTGATACAGGGAGGTACTTAGGTACTGGGGTTCACCAGTCATGTCTCGCAACCGCAGCGATGCCAGTATCCCTTGCGCGAGCGCCAGACCCGCTGCTGCGTCCACTACTTGAAAGCCCACCTTCATAGGGGAGCCATTCAGTTCCCCCGTCGCGGCCATGATCCCGGTCTCGGCCTGGACCACCGCATCGACTCCCTTCCGGCTGATCCCCCTGTCCGAGGCTCCAAAGCCGGACAATGACGCATACACGAGGCGCGGTTGGACCTTGATGAGATCCTCGTACCCCAGGCCCAGTCGATCCATTGCCCCGGGACTGAAACCCTGAACAAAGATGTCGCTTCGCGCGACCAGCTCGCGCACAATCTCCCTCGCCTGAGGGTGCTTGAGGTCCATCGCCATCGACCGCTTGTTTCGGTTGTTCGCCAAGAAGAGCGACTTCACCGAAGTACCGAGCCTCCGAGACAACTCACCCTCGAGCTGCTCAATCTTGATGACGTCAGCCCCCATATCGCCGAGCAACATCGTCGCTGACGGCCCCGCCATTAATTGTGTCAAATCAATAACAGTCACTCCCGACAGCGGTTTGACCGTATCCGTACCCTTCACGGCACTATCACGACTCTTCCGGCAGGACGCCAGTGTACGTGACCTGCGCGGCGGGAACGTGTCGCCATGTGTTCCCCTGCTCAATCTCCTCCAGGTAATGTGCGGCGAGGCCGACTGTTCGGGGCGTCACGATAAGGGCTCGCGCCACATCCGGTTTGAGCCCGAGATCGAGAAGGAGGGCAGCAGAAGCCCCATCGATATTTGCACCGACCCTACGCCCGATTGCCTCAGCAAGCGCGTCCTCGAGGTGGCTGAGCAAAGCGGAGTGATGAGAGAAGACACCCTCCTTCTTGGCCAATTCCAGCAGAATGGGCGTCCTGAAATCAGGATCGTGCTGTGGGTGACCAAACCCGTCTAGCGGTACCCGACGCGCCCTACTGTCCGCGACCAGCTCCTTGGCCGCGTTCCGCAGCGCCTCGTCAGTGACATCGCCGTCTGCTGCGACCTGCTGAACGATTCCGCTGAGGTTCCGTGCCAGCTCCTGACCAGCACCACCCTGGATGTCTCCGAAGGTCAACGCGCCGCCTGCGATGGCTGCCTGGATGGGAACACCGTACGATGCCAGAAGCCTGGCGACCGTGCTCGATGGCGCGATGCTGTGATCCATGACCGAAACGAGAAGAGCTTCAAGAACTCTCGCTTGCCCCTTGGTTGCGCGCTTGCCGGACAGGATCAGGTACGTCACCTCGGCGAATGAAGCGTTGCCGATGAGCTCGCTCATCCGCTCGCCTCGGACTATCACGTCGTGAGGCTCGATTTTCGCAATTGCAGTCTCCCACGAGTTGGTGTCTCTTGCAGCCATTGTCACTCCTCATTGATGTTGATTAGGTGCTGGGATTCGTCGATGATCCCGCACTTCACTTACACACATTTAGTTCCATTGGCCGAGCTGAGCCGGCCCAGATCCGACAAGTCATCTGTACCACTGTCCGGAACGCCGTACCGATGTTCAGTACAGCTGAATCTATGACGCCCCGCTTCCACTTGTCAAGGCCTCGCATCTCTTCCTCGAATTTGCCCGGTAAGTCCGTGTCTAGAGCCATTCGGGCGATCATCTTCGAATGGCTGAACCGCAGAACCGTATAAGGCCGCCTCCGAGGAGTAGGTCTCCTGATCGGCATACTTGGTCACCGAGGACCCCCGCCGCTCAGCCTGGGGCGATCTCCCGGCCCGGCAGTACCTGGGAGTCCAGCCTTCTGATGTTTCTTGCACGGACCTGGATACCGTCATCTGCTTTCCACCTTTCCGGCAGCAACGATCGGCAACGGCAAGCGGCGCAAGGAACCTATCCGAGGTGGCGGGCCTAAGTCCCTGAAACTCTGGGAAGGGCCCCGTCCACCCGGATATCTCTATTCGTGCAAGCCCCCAAAACCATGATTTCGGGAACGAGCCGGCCTGATTCTTCGCGCTCTTTGACCTTCAACGAGCCACCTGCGTGGCTCAAATTTCCGGCTGAAACGACCTACAGATAGTCGATTACATACAGCTGGTTGTTGAAGTTCTCCGCCGAGGTTTAGATTCCAGCCCGCCAGGAACGAAGCCTCCAAGATCTATTGGGCCCGACCACGCTCCTGGCCTCCAGGTAGTAAGGTCTGAACTGCACGATACGTATGGCGAAGATGCGGGCGATGCAGCAGACCAATACCAGCACAGGCAACGGCCGAGTATTGCCGGCACCAACGCGTATGCGGACGTCCGCATAACCACGGGTTGCACTGCACTTGATCCCCGGGGATGGTAGGACATCCAATGAGCCAGGCGCACTCTGGCTGAATCCGGACCACGTTCCGGCGGAACCAAGCCGGGGAACTCGACCAGCCCACCGGGGTTGGCCAGGCGCCGACGCCGCCTTCCACCCACTCAGGTCCGCAGTTTTTCAATGTCTCTCACATCTGCGTCGGGAACGGGTTTGTTTAGACTATTTGGTGACCTTGCCCAGGCGCGCTGCTATGGGTGTGGTGAACAGCGGTCTGGTCAGGAACCACGCTGCGGCGATGGCCAGCACGGAGACTAGAAAAATGGCGAGGCCCCACCAGTCCACGATGTCCCGGGAGCCGTAAATGTGGTTCAGGTTCCGCAATGCTCCGGTGAAGAACACCAAGAACACGTGCACCACCGTAAAAGCAACGAAGTAGTGCATCACCGGAAAGTGCAATGCCCGCGCCCATCCCACCGGGTACAGCTTGGTGAGGCGCTTGGCGCGCTCGGGCCACCACGTAGAAATCCGGACGCCCGTCAGGACCGCCAACGGAGCGGCGACGAACACGGTAAGGAAATAGGCCATCACCTGCAGTGCGTTGTAGTGTAGCCAGCCGTTTTCGGCAGGCCAGTCCAGCGAGGCGTACTGAATGGCCGCAGAGAGCATGTTTGGGAAGACGTCCCAACTCATCGGTACGATCCGCATCCACTGCCCGCTGACGAATAGCAGCACGACGAAGATTATCCCGTTGGCCACCCAGAGCACATCAAGGCTTTGGTGCAGCCACTGGGACAATGACACCTTTTTAGGGCTATTGCCCTTCGGCGAGAAAAACGAGTCCTTCTTCGCCGTCCAGTAGCCCGGAGGCTTTCGCTCCGTACGTACTTGGAGACCCGTGCGGATAATCAGCACGATGAAGAATACGTTGAGGAAGTGTTGCCAGCCCAGCCACGGCGGAATCCCTTCCGGAGCGACTGCGGGTTGCCATGCGTGCCCGTCATAGGCCATAAGGAAATCCTGGACACCGGCAAGGGTGCGTAGCCAACGGGCGCCAAGCACCACTAGAAGGCCCAGAACCAGCAAAAAGGCCGTAATCACGGCCGGCTTCCGCCATGCCGAACTGGCCACGGTCGACCTGTTTACGGTGACGCCTCGGGCCCCGCCTTTTGTGCCGCCCAAACGAGTCGAAGAGGACGCAGTGGCCGTCGGTGTGACCAATTCGGCTTGGGCGGCACCAGCTGAAGTATTCGATGGCGCTTCGACCTCCTTCTCTCCAGCAGCCGGCGAGGCGGAACCCATCCGGCGCTTGCGCGCAGGAGCATGATCAGTTGCAGACTCCCGTTCCTCGCGTTCCTGCGCCCCGGCGTCCGCTGGCACGTCCATTTCCTCGGCCTGCGCCTTAACCACCAAACTAGAAACATCCCTTACGGGGACCGGCATCATGGCCTTCTCGGCAACCGAACCGCCCAGCTGTTGCTGCGGCAAAGGGGCGTGTGCCTGCTCCTCGGCCACGGACTCACCGTCGGTGTGCTCTGTGGCTAGCGGCGTGTATCCAGCCATGCGGCGCCGTTTCGGTGCATGAACGGGGTTCTCATCGCTAGTCATAGATCTCGGTCCTTCAACTGGGTATCAACTTCGGTCAAAAATTGGTTGGGAGGCCTCCCCCGGGCCAGTGCTCATGGTCCTGGACGGGGAGTGGACTGCCAGCAGCGGTCAGCTGCGCCTGTTGTTGATCTCCTCGATCAGCTGTGGGACCACAGTGAACACATCCCCGACGACTCCAAAATCCGCGACGTCAAAAATAGGAGCATCCTCATCCTTGTTAATAGCAACGATCGTTTTGGAAGTCTGCATCCCAGCCCGATGCTGGATCGCCCCGGAGATCCCCAGCGCCACATACAGTTGCGGGGTTACCGTCACACCAGTCTGGCCCACTTGGTAGGACTGCGGCACGTACCCGGCATCAACGGCAGCACGCGAGGCCCCCACCGCGGCCCCCAATGCGTCGGCAAGGTCCTCCACGAGACTAAACGCCTCCTTCGAACCGACACCGCGTCCGCCCGAAACAACAGTCTTCGCCCCTCTCAACACCGGCCTGTCTGCATTCGCCCCGGCCTCGGTGGCCTCATCGATCGTGGCGCCCTTCGCCGTCGTGGTTGCTATGCGAGCGTTAGTGACCTGAGGGGATACGACGGCCTCGGCCGTGCCTTCTATACTGCCCGGACGCACTGTGACCACCATTAGGCCACCCTCCACTGTCGACTCAGTTGTGAAGTCCCCTCCGAACACAGAATGGAAAGCAATGGTCTCTTGGCTCTCCTCGTCAAAACGAACAGCGACTGCGTCAGCGGCCACGGAACCGCCAGCCACGATTGCGAGTCTGCCAGCTACAGCGTTTGAATCGTTCGTCGCCGGAACCAAAACCAGGCTCGCCCCGTACTCGCGGACCGCATCTGCAAGGGCACCGACCTGCGCGGATCCCAACTCGGTGCCGGCGGCCTCCGATTGGGCCAGGTACACATGGGCCGCTCCCAGTCTCCCCAAGTCAGCGACTAAGTCCCCGGATCTCCCCGGGGCAGTAGCCGCCACGGCTACGGGATTGCCGATGTCAGCCGCCAGCCTCAGCAGGCCCGCCGCAGTGGACTTCGGCGATCCCTGGCGGGTCGTCTCAATCAGGACCAGAACATTTCCGGTGTTTGCCATGGTGTTTTCCTTCAGCTTTATAACTTCTGTGTCAAAAAGAGATCGCCCTAGTTCAGATGAGGCGCTTCGCCGCCAGGAACTCGGCCAGCTGCGCTGCCGCAGTGCCGTCGTCGACAACCTTCGGGCCAGCCTGCTTGGCAGGACGGGCCGACGCCGAGACCATCACCGATGCGGCTTCCGGAGTGGCGGCAATCCCAACATCGTCCAGCGACCAAATGGCCAGCGGTTTCTTCTTCGCCGCCATAATCCCCTTGAAGTTTGGAAATCTGGCATCCGCGGACTTCTCCGTGACAGACACCACGGCTGGCAAAACCGACGACAAGCGCAAAACGCCGCTGTCTACCTGAGCCACACCCGATACGGCATCCGGGCCGATTGTCACCTCATCCAAGGAAGGCAGCACCGGCCACCCCAGGATCTCGGCCACCATTGCAGGCACCATACCGCCGCGCCCATCCGTGGCCGCGTTTCCGGCGACGACCAGGTCCACCCCTCCGAGCTTTCCGACGGCGGCGGCCAGCACCCGCGCTGTCTGCACCATATCGGAACCAGCCAAGGCATCGTCCGAGACCAACACCGCGGAATCCGCGCCCATCGACAACAGCCTCCGGAGGGTCTTGCCCGCGTCCTCCGGCCCCATTGCCACCACCACAATTTCGGTGTCTTTGCTCGAATCCTTAAACTGAAGTGCGTTCTCCAGTGCCCGCTCATTGATCTCGTCCGGCACAGGCTCGGACGCACCGCGGTCCAGCATTCCGGTTTCCAGGTCGATCTTACGATCTGACCAAGTATCCGGAACCTGTTTCGCCAACACAACAACCTTCATGGAGAACCCTCCTCGGCGGGCTAAAAGACTTTCGGTTTCGTATCCCAATCTACGGTGAATAGAGCATAAATACTAGTTGTTCAACAACTATTTACTTAGACGTTCTGACGCTTCTCGGTGGACTGGCGGAACGCATTCGGCGAGGACGTTCAGAACGCGACAAGCGGCAGCCCCGCCCCCGACAGTCAACGGCCAAGGAATGTCTGGACGAGGACTTGAGCCTCATCGGTAGCCATGCGCCGGCCGATGGTCGAAGCCTCGCGTTCGCCTACCTCCGCACGCGAAAGGCCGGGAGCCTGACGCAGCATTCTTCGGACATCGCCGAGCGCACCGGACGCACCGGACGCCCAGGCTGAGGCCACCTCACCAGCGCGGGCCAGCGGGTCGACGACGACCTCTGTAACAAGCCCCTGGTTGAGCGCTTGACTGGCGTCCAATGGCCTGCCGGACAATGCGAAGGCCAGGGCGCAGTGTAGTCCCATGGCCCGGGAAAGGCTCGCGGAGGTGCCACAGTCCGGAGTGAGGCCAATGGAAGGGTAGGCAAACACAAAACTTGTACCCTCCGCTGCGATTATTACGTCGGCGGCCAGCATGATGCCAAGCCCGCCACCGGCGACGGCTCCATGAACGGCCGCTACCACGGGCTTCTGCAGAGATTCGAGTGCCTGTACACCCCGATCAACAGTAGCCGCCAACTTAGAGAGGAATCCGCCTTTGTCTGGGGATTCTGCGAACGCAGAAATGTCTCCACCAGCACAAAACCGCTTACCGTTACCGGTCAGCAAGACCGCCTTAATGGCGTCGTCCTCGGCGATGCAGTCGACCGCCTCTCCGAGCGCCTCAGCGAAGGGCATATTGATCGTGTTGGCTGCCTCCGGGCGGTTGAGCTGCAGGTGTCCGACGCCACCGGCCGTAGTCAAAGTTACTGGATTGGGCATCAGATCCTCCGGAAGAGTGCTGCGAGTGCCTGTCCCCCACCGATGCACATGGTAACAATTCCGAGTTCCAAGTCCCGGCGCGCCATGTCCTTTGCAAGACGGAGCGTCAGGATCGCCCCGGTGGCACCGACTGGGTGGCCCAAGGCAATGGCGCCACCGTAAGGATTGACTTGGGCCGGATCGAGCTCGGCATCCCGGATGACAGCGACCGCTTGTGAGGCGAAGGCCTCGTTAAGTTCAATCGAACCGATGTCCTTTGGCGTCGTGCCCGTCTTCTCGAACAGTGACCTCAACGCAAGTGTAGGTGCATACCCCATGAGTTCAGGTTCCATGGCGGCAGTGGCTACAGCCTCGAGACTAACCAAGCCCTTCAAACCCCGCTCGGTAGCAACTGACTCGCGAGTCAAGACCACGGCCGCGGCGCCGTCGTTGATGCCCGAAGCATTGCCGGCCGTTACGGTTCCACCAGTGGCAAAGGCAGGACGCAATCCCGCCAAGGTCTCCACGGTTGTTTCCGGTTTGGGGTGCTCATCCGTCTCGGCTGTGAAAGGTCTGCGGCCGGCGACATCGACTGGCGTTATTTCCTCAGCGAAGGCCGCCCGCGCCTCGGGCGCAGCTGCGCGGCGTTGAGATTCAACAGCGAACTCGTCCTGCTCCATGCGGGAAACATTGTATTTACTGGCTACATTCTCGGCAGTAACTCCCATGTGGGTGCCGTCAAAAGGGTCTGTGAGCATCATGACAGTGCCGTCGCTTAGCGAACGGTCGCCAAGACGGTAGCCTTGACGTGCGCCGAAGTCGTAGTAGGGCATCCGGGTCATGGACTCGTTTCCGCCAGCCAAGGCGAAGTCAAGCTGGTTCCACTGCATTTCCATAGCTGCCGACCAGATCGCCTGCAGGCCCGAACCGCAGAGCCGGTTGACGTTGTAGGCAGGGACTCGTGTCGGCAATCCTGCCGCCACGGCAACCCGGCGTGCATTGTACGCATCGGCCCCCACCTGGCCAATGCAACCCATGACGACTTCGTCGATGTCGTCGCCGGAAACACCGGAGCGTTCCAAGGCTGCCTTGCTGGCGGTCGCCCCCAGCACATGGCCGGGGACATCCTTAAAGATGCCGCCGAAACTGCCGGTGGGGGTGCGCGCACCGTCCAGGACGATGATTTTCTCCATCATTGGCTCTCCATTGCTGTTAACGTGAATTGTTGGTGGGACTAAGAAGGTAAAGAGCGAGCGACCGAGCCCAAGGGGCCGTGGACTTGTTCTGTATCCGGCCGCTTGGCGTAGGAAAGACCAGGTCTATCCGTGGGCGTAATCAAAAGGTCTGTTTGCTTAGTGGCGAAGTGGGGAATCCGGCAATGTCCAGTCGCCGCTGTGCTTCTGCGTATACGTCCCCGGCAAGGCCTCCACGAGCTGCGGCTTTGGCATTCTCCCGGACATGCTCAGGCGAGGCCGTTCCAACAATCACGGTGGACACTTCGGCGCGTGTCATCACGAAGCGAAGGAGGAATCCTTGCAAGTCGTCCCCGTCGAACAGATCGTCAAGGCGAAGATCAGCCCGGCTGTCGGGGGTCTGTTTGGCCAGTGGTGCACGCGCGGTTCCTCCCCGCACGATGACCCCGGCACCGGTGGAGTTGATCAGCGGAAGACAGTTTTCAAGAGAACGGTCGAGTGCCGAGTACGGGACTTGGAAGGTCTCGAATACCCCCAGATCGATGTGGTCAAGGAGGTTCGGAAGAGTCGACGATATGCCGATCGCCCGCACTTTGCCCTCCTCCCGGGCGCGCTCCAGTGTCCCCAGCACGTCGTCACGCTGAAGAACCGCCACAGACGGTCCTATGTGGACCTGCACCAGGTCCACATAATCAGTACGAAGACGCGAGAGGCTTTGCTCGATTCCTGCACGGATATTCGTGGGTGAATAGTCATGGACAAGAGGGCCGTTGGACGGGGCGTCAGGCTGGTGGTCCAACGGACAACCCACCTTGGACGCAAGCAGATACTCCGAGCGACGATGACCTATATAGCGCCCTATAAGCCCCTCACTCTCGCCATAGTCGATCGAAGTATCGATGAATCCGATGCCTTCGTCCAGGACAGTGTTGAGGAGCAATTCTGCAACTCCCTCATCGAGTAAACGAGGCACGCGGTGCGAGGCCCCCCGCAGCTCCATAGCGCCAAAACCCAACACCGTGCTAAGCAGACCCGAGCTAGTGAGGAAGCGTTCTTCATACCGAGTCATCGACTCATCCCATTTCCCGGCACCTTTAGGCGACGAGGATGGAGACCACCGCGGCCGCCGAATCGCCGCCCACCTAACCGCCTGAGTTTTGCGCCAATGCGACCTTTGCCGACTCCCGCTGCCGTGCACCCGCTTCCCCGCAACTGTTGTGTCAGTTCGGATATTTGGGCGGTCCCGGTCGCCCCAATGGGGTGATCCTTGCTGATCAATCCGCCGCTCGGGTTATTGATCAGTTCGACCTTAGCGAAGAAAACTCGATCAACACGCTCAGCGCCGATTCCAGCAACCTCCAGCGCCACTCGCACAACCTCTTCAGAAGGACTCCCCACAGATCGATCAAGGAACTTCCCAAAAGACGTCATTCCAATTCCAGCGATCTCTATGCGGACGGTCATAGTTACTCCGTTCTGCCACACGAAAGTGGAGCGAGAGTCCGAGCCTGGACGGCAATTGATCAAGTGCCGTCAACCATATCACTTGCTGATCGATAAACAAGTAGTAGGGACTTCTGAAGATGTGCAGTCCAGCCCCAGGGGATTGACGGTAGGAGCGGCCTGCTCCGGTTGTCCAGCTTCGACCCGGGTTCTCCTGAAAGCCAACGTTTCGCCTTGGTCTCATCCGGTGCGCCCATGGGTCGGGCATGTTGACGATGACGGTGCGGCGAACCAGTGCGTAATAACGGGGAGGAAGACCCCGGCCGTCAAGAGAGGGGGATTTTGGAAGCCACGACGTAATCGAGCGCAACTCCGGCACCTTACGCAACGGCGAACATCAACGGCCCGCCACGACAAACTGGCCTCATTACCGTCATTTATTGAGCCGATGAGTTGTTCTTGCAGCCCGCGGGTGCAGCGACAAAGCCGCAAGCAAAGAAACCGAGTCGAAGGAATATTGGATCGAGAAGAAGAGCTACCTTTGATCTTCGGCCATGGTCCTGGGCAATACTGTGCCAACGTCTAGGGCGGAGTGCTCGCGGCGAGCCCCTGGGAGTTTACGTGCGACAGCCGAGATCACGCCGACGCGTAAGGGTCCCCGGCAGCTAGACGTCAGAGCGTCCATTGGGGACGAAG
>NZ_JAWRXG010000246.1:0-263 GCF_046535135.1 Arthrobacter sp. SIMBA_036 | reverse complement strand
CCCTTAAGAAGGACATAAGGTTTGCACTAGCCTTACCGCTGTTTCGCGCAGCCATGCTCAGCCGATCTTGTTACCTTAGGAGAACAATTGGGCCGGTGTGCGAACTTGGCGCCGGTCCACCTTCAGATATGGGAGCAGCAACGACGTCAAGGGCGCGACGCCCTCATCTTATCAGCTTATCCTCGACGTCGGCGATCTCGTCGGTCAATCGACCACGGTCCTCTTCCGAGACATTCCGGGAATCTATTTCCCCCTCCAGCCGC
>NZ_JAWRXG010000245.1:0-263 GCF_046535135.1 Arthrobacter sp. SIMBA_036 | reverse complement strand
GCTCTTCGGCGGATAGCGGGACGAGCGGCATGTTGTTGCCGGGCTTAAGCGTCTGCGGATCGGCGATCCAGGCAGCGAGGGACCCCCGAGTGTTCGGCAACAGCCCTGCTCCGATGGTTTCCCTGCTTCTGACATGCGTCAGGTCCGGGCCGGTTGTCCCGGCCGCCGAGGTGCCGCGGATGGTATGACAAGCAGCACAAGGCTTGCTCAAGAACACCGTTTCGCCGGCAGCGACCTCGATATCGGAAGGCGGCAGCCGTTCT
>NZ_JAWRXG010000244.1:0-263 GCF_046535135.1 Arthrobacter sp. SIMBA_036 | reverse complement strand
CCATCGATGTAAGGAGGTACATCGGCGAGGCACTAAAACTTTGCATGGATCTCAGCTAGAGGATACGGCGAACCCGCGCGAGCGGGTAAGCTCCCTGCGAGCAGGGGCCTTACCCGTGCCAATCACACTTGACATGGCAACACCGCGTCGATTCTTGCCGTGGGATTCGCAAGGTGCGATTAACGCAGCATGTGCGTATTATCGCATAGCGAATTTCCTCATTTGCCGACAATGCGTGGCGTGTTGCCACGGCCGGCGTTCAA
>NZ_JAWRXG010000243.1:0-263 GCF_046535135.1 Arthrobacter sp. SIMBA_036 | reverse complement strand
CTCAGATTCACAGAAAAAAGGAATGAAATTTATCATGCTGGAATGTCCTTCCTGCTACGGCAGTTTCTCATTGAATCCTCAAACGATGGATGTTCCTTATGCTGTAAAAGAGACAGACGGAGACTGTTTAAGATGTCCATGTAATTCTTGTTATGGCTTCATCTCTCCTATATCCGACGAGAAAGCATTCTGGGGATGTGGTGAATGCGGAATGGTGTGGTTTATCCAGTCGGATTTATTTGATGCCATCACAGACAGTATAC
>NZ_JAWRXG010000242.1:0-263 GCF_046535135.1 Arthrobacter sp. SIMBA_036 | reverse complement strand
ATGATTACGGCGTTTGTGTTGGCGAAGCTGTTTGTGTTCACGAAGAGCACGCAATCGACCGGGCGCTCAGTTTTCTTCTTTACGCTCGTGAATCTAGTGGCGGTGGCGCAGACGTGGGTGGTTAGTGTGGGGCTAGCGTATTACGTGTTTCCACGGTTGGCGTTCACCTGGCATGTGAGGGATATCGCGCATGCGGTTGGGGTCGCCGCGCCGGTGTTCACTAGTTATGTGGGGCATAAGAAGTGGAGTTTTAAACATTAAAG
>NZ_JAWRXG010000241.1:0-263 GCF_046535135.1 Arthrobacter sp. SIMBA_036 | reverse complement strand
ACAAGCGGCAGCTGGTTGCCGCCAATGTCGATACCCTGTTGGTCGTGACTTCATGCAACGCCGATTTTGATCCGGCCCGGCTCGAACGTTACCTGATCATGGCGAGCGAGGCCGGGAGCAATCCGGTCATCGTACTGACGAAAGCCGATACCGCGAAGGATGTCGGCCAGTTTCAGGCGCAGGCGGAGGCATTGCAACGCGACCTGCCCGTGGTCGCGCTGAACGGACGCTCTGCCGATGCAATCTCCTTGTTGAAACCCTGG
>NZ_JAWRXG010000240.1:0-263 GCF_046535135.1 Arthrobacter sp. SIMBA_036 | reverse complement strand
ATGACACGACAACAAAATCGGTTGCGGAAAACCCATACGTAGCACGCGCGCTGATTCGTTCGCAAGGTTGCCGAATAGACGAGACATCCGGAACGTAGCAAAATTTTCTGGAATGGCGTGGTATCGCGTGATGTACGTAAGTCTCCAGCGGTTCGTCGATCGACGTCAACAATCCGAGATTCGGCACACGCAGCGCAAGACGAAACAACAACTCATTGATCTTGTCCTGCTTGCCGCTCACTCCGGCGATACCACATTTGTAG
>NZ_JAWRXG010000053.1:0-413 GCF_046535135.1 Arthrobacter sp. SIMBA_036 | reverse complement strand
GCGCTCTGTTCAATATAGCCGCTTAACTCGAAGATGGTTGGCCTTGTAAAGATTTCCTTCAAAGGAACTTCAATCTGTAGATGCCTGCGAATGTCACTCATGACGACCGTTGCTTTTAATGAATGACCTCCGAGGTCAAAGAAATTGTCATGTATACCGATATTCTCCACTCCGAGTACTTCCCGCCAAATGGTCACCAGTGTTTCCTGCAAAACTGTTTGCGGCGCCTCATAATCGCCCGATATTAATCCATTGACATCTGGTGTCGGCAAGGCACTGCGATTTACTTTTCCATTGTTAGTCAATGGAATGGTGTCAATCTCCATCAAGTAAGAAGGAATCATATAATCCGGCAGATGTTCTTTCATGTAGGCTTTCAGTCTGGCTTTATCGAGCGTTTCGTCAGAAACGAC
>NZ_JAWRXG010000239.1:0-263 GCF_046535135.1 Arthrobacter sp. SIMBA_036 | reverse complement strand
TGCGATGACCTTGCCGGAGACGCCCGGAGACACGCGCGCCAGTCCCCAGCTCAATGCGCCGGTAATGATGAAGCTTTCCGCGGCACCCAGAAGCGCGCGACCCACGATCAGGATGGTGACCGACACCAGCGGGATTGATGCGACTGCGAGAGACGACAGGTAAATGAGACCGGCCACCGAGGCCGAGACCATCCCGACAATGACGGCGCGTTTTGCGCCCGATTTGTCTGCGAAGTGGCCGGCCCACACACGCGAGAACAATG
>NZ_JAWRXG010000238.1:0-263 GCF_046535135.1 Arthrobacter sp. SIMBA_036 | reverse complement strand
CCGAGTTGCGCACCAGAGCACGCGCGTAGCGCCTGAGCGCTGCGAGCTGTCCGATAACATCGAATGGGCGTTCTTTCCGTTCCATGATTGAGTATACGGATGCTGGCCGGGATTTATTCCCGAAAATTTTCGGCACCTTCAGATTTTTCGTTCGATTGCCCCGCCACGCGGGATTTGCTATACATGTATAGCAAGGAGAAGACCGATGCTCGCCCTCAGATTGCCGCCGGATGTTGAAGCCCGGCTTGATGAACTTGCCAGGC
>NZ_JAWRXG010000237.1:0-264 GCF_046535135.1 Arthrobacter sp. SIMBA_036 | reverse complement strand
ATGCGTGCTCCCGCGACTTTGCGCTCCGCCTTTGCGGGGCGGGTTGTCGTGGCTTCGCGGGTGGAAGCTCGCACAGTCGGCTGCTGCACGGCGTGCCGTGATAGATGCGTGCGCTCGCTTCGAGGCGCCGGCGCAGCGGCAACGGGGCTTGGCTCGGCCGCCTTAGGCACCGTGCTGGCTACCGAAGGCACACTTTGCTGGATCGTCCGCGTCTCTTCAATGGCCGACTGAGCCAGCTTGATCGGCTCTTGAGATGGATCGACG
>NZ_JAWRXG010000236.1:0-264 GCF_046535135.1 Arthrobacter sp. SIMBA_036 | reverse complement strand
CCCCTGGCGACGGCTTCGGTCTTCGATTGTGCCGAGGAGCCGTCATCGAGAAACAGCAGGCCGCGCTTGCCTATATCACGCATCACGGGCTCCATCGCATCCGGATTGGAGAGGAAGCGGCCGCCCTGATAATTCATGATGCCGGTGTAATTGGTGATCTCGCCCATGGCGCGGTGCAGGTTTTCGACGTTTTTGGCGGGCGATTTCGATGTCAGCAGCGTTTCCGGACCCGGATCGTTTGCCGGGTAATCAAATGGTTCTAGC
>NZ_JAWRXG010000235.1:0-264 GCF_046535135.1 Arthrobacter sp. SIMBA_036 | reverse complement strand
CGGCGCGCCGGAAGGGCATATCGTGCCGGTGCGCGAAGTGCGCCTCTCGGCCGGCGCCGGCTTCGTGGTCGTCATCACCGGCGAGATCATGACCATGCCGGGCCTGCCCAAGTCGCCGTCGGCAGAACGGATATTCCTGAACGACCAGGGGTATATCGAGGGGTTGTTCTGAGGACTGGTTCGGAAAGTGAATCAGGTGATTCAGTTTCCGATTCACTTGGTGCGGCTAACGCGTTGAGTGGGCTGAACATTCAGTGACAATAC
>NZ_JAWRXG010000017.1:0-43097 GCF_046535135.1 Arthrobacter sp. SIMBA_036 | reverse complement strand
AACGGAGCTATAAGAACGCCGCAGCCAACGAGGGGCACCAACAACTCGTCCCACTTCAACACGTCCCGCTGCCAGTCCAGACCCTGTGATACTGGGTGTGATTTAGCCGTGATTCCACCTGTTCTATGGATCATGAAGCCGTGGACACACCTAAAGGCCCGGCTGGGCTGGACGCGCATCTTTATTCGATCAGGCTGGACGAACCACTTCTGGTGCTGGGACTACGGGCAATGCTGGGCGCGAGGCTGGTGGCTTACATCGGTTCGGTGAAGGAAACCCGGGCCGTCCGGCAATGGATCGACGGTGAGCGGAAGCCATCTGCCGAAGTGATGATACGGCTGCGGCACGCCTACCATGTGGCCGCGGTGCTGGCCGAGTGGAATTCCCCCGCGGTGGTCCAGGCCTGGTTCGAGGGCATGAACCCGTATCTGGATGACGCCGTGCCCGCTAGTTTGATCCGGGAAGGGCCGGTTGAGGACGCAGCCAACCGAGTCTTGGCCGCCGCCCGGGCTTTCGCGGCCGCCGGTTGACCCACGAGATGGCAGGAATCTCCTTCGAACAAGCGCGCATCATCATCCGGACTCGTAACGAAACCGACTGGTTCACAGACGGCGTGCACGGCACCTATACAGTCGCCGACTACGGCTACGAAGACGGCGAACGGTTCTACATCCTGGACGGAGCCCGCGAATACCTCGTAGACGGGAATATCGACTTCCTTCTCATCGGATCCGGCCACAACGTCGTCAACAAGATCACCGGTGACGTCCAGTGCTGGAGCTACGTCGATCATCCGGACGAGATCACCAACATGACACCGGTCCCTGGGCACGAACCACCGGAAGCCGCGAGTGCTTGCCAGCGCCAAACAGGTGGACCACGGCATTGCGGCCGCCCCCCATACCTGTTCGCACTGACCTCGAAGGCCGAGACGGCGGGCGGCTGGAGATCGGTCCTGCGGCCGGGCACGGGAGCGTAATGACCATCAACCTTGGCGGCGGCAGCTGACCACCGAAACGCTTCTGCCTCACCGCCTCCGTGTTCACATGCTGGTGACAGTCCTAGCGAACTTCAAGAACGGGATGTAGCGTTTTGATGCGGAACTCCGGCCTACCGCTCCTGGCCGGAGTTCCGCTGCTAAAACGAGCAGGGAAACCATAAATTGACGGAATTATCCGTTACCGGTACTTGATAAAATCAAGGTCAGCTGCAAAGGGGTCCCGCGAGCAGAGGACTATGGCGCGGTGACCCTCCCGCGGCCGCAATTTTGCGGACAAATCGCCCGGGATACACAGGTAGGCAAACCCCGTGATGATGCCAGGGTTAGCTCTGCCCTTTGGTGGCTGCGGGTTTTGTTCCCAGGAGCGCGTTGAGTCCCCAGCCGAGGGTGGTGGTGAAGATGATTGCCGCGGCCATGGACAGCAGCTGTGCTGGGTTCGTGAGTATGCCGAGGCTGACTATCAGGGTTGTTGCGCCAGCCGGTGGATGGGGTTTGCGGGCCCACGTCAACACAAGGGTCGTCAAGGCCACGGAAAGGGCCCCGGCCAGGAGGTGTGGTGTGGTCAGGCCCCCGGCGGGAACCGATGGGTCGTCCTGCAACCCGAAGCCATAGAGGCATGCGATGCCGGCCAGGAGCCCGACTCCGTGCCCTATCAGGGCGTTGGATGGTCGGGACGATTCCTCCTGGGGGGATTCGAAGAAGAGCATTACCGTTGGACCCAGGCTGGGGAACAGCCACGGGCTGTGTAGGGCCAGCCCGATGCCCCCGCTGGCTGAGAGAACAATCAGTGACAGTGTTGCTGCGTACAGGGCTGGACCTGGGCGGCTGCCCGATTCTGTTAGTCGGGCGTGGATCGATTGCTTCGACATAAGGTCTCCTCCGTTCGTTGCAGTCCTGTTTAGTGCGGCCAGGCTGATGACCGCGCTCGGCATGTTCTCGGTGACGTTGGGCTTCGCGGCCGGCGATTGATGGAATCTGCACGAGGGCCGGCGGCCATCTCGGGTTTTAGGTTGCGGCGATGAGGGCTTGTGGGGCTGCTTGTTTCATCCGTGTTTGCAGCCATTTGAGTTGGGTGCTGGTTTGGCCGTCGCAGTCGTTGACGACGCTGAGGAGTTCTTTGTCCCTTAGCCCTTGGGCTGCTTGCTTGATCATTGTCCAGGTGATGTCGACCAGGCTTGCGAGGAGGTAGAGGTCCTGCAGGTCGCGCAAGAGACCTACTGGGCCTGACCGGGTTTTTTGTAGACCGTCAGCGTGGAGCCTTTCGGGCTCGTCCTCATCGCCGACTTCTCCGTACCTATCGATGATGGGCTGGAGTGCTTGTTGGTGTTCTTCGCATTGGTCTGCGAGGGCCTGGCAGAGGAAGTGAACGTCGGGCTCATTCCCGTGGCCTTCAGCGACCTGGCGGAATGATTGGGCGAGGGTGCCTTCGGCTTTGTGCAGCAGGCCGAGATAGACCGGGAGTTTCATGAGTGTTCCTCCTTTGTGGCTACTGTGGGCGCCGTGACAGGGGCGATGCTTTCGGTGGCTTGTGCTGCCGGTCCGCCGGCTGTGGGCAGCAGGTGCTTGCGTGCCCTTCCGCGCGCGGTGGGGCGGGAGGCTGTCGTGGTGGGTGCCGGTGATGGACCGGTACCGTCAGCGATTTTCGTAACCCGGACTGCTGCGTTCTTCAGCACGGGTTGTTTGGAGACCGGGTCCCATTCGGTGATGGTGAGTTCGTTCGCTGCCCGGGGGCTGGTGTCCGGTGTCCCGCTTTGGTCCCAATACCCGTAATGGAAGGGGGCGAAAATGGTGCCGTCGCGGATATCGCTGACCCGTACCGGTGCTGTAATGTGTCCGCGCCGGGACTCCACGCGGACGGTGTCGCCTTCGGTCACACCGTAGGTTTCGGCGTCGTTTACTGACATTTCCACCCATGGATCCGGTGCCGCACCGTTGAGCTGGGGGGACCTTCCCGTCTTGGTGCGGGTATGGAAGTGATAAACCGTGCGCCCGGTCGTGTACCGGAGGGGGTATTCCTCATCCGGTGTCTCATGCGCGGGATGGTACGGGGCGGTTTTGAAAATGGCGCGTCCGGCCGGGTTCATTGCTTTGTAGGCTTCGGGGGCTACCGTTGCCCCGGTGAGCAGGTCGTGGCCGTAGGTTTCGCAATACTCGGGATCGGTCGCGAACACGCCGTCATGGTAGAGGCGCACCATACCATCGGGGTGGTCCTCGTTGCATGGCCAGGGAACGCCGCTGCCGCCGCGGAGCTTGTCGTAGGTGAGGCCCGTGTAATCACAGGGTCGCCCGCGGGTGCATTCCTTCCACGCGATGAACCCGTCTTCGGGCTGGTTCCATTCCAGCAGGGGTGACCCGTCGAGTTGTTGGAAGCCCATCCGCGCGGAGTAGTCCAGGAAGGTGTGCAGGTCACTGCGGGCTTCCCCGGGCGGTTCGACCGCCTTTTCTGACAGGTGGACGGTGCGGTTCACGTTGGTGAATGTACCGGTTTTTTCTCCCCACGCCGCGGCGGGCAGGACGACGTCGGCGAACTGGGCCGTCTCTGTCAGGTACAGGTCCTGAACTACCAGGAACAGGGAGTCACTGGCCAGAATGTCGCGGATCCGGGGTAGTTGTGGCATCGACACGGCGGGGTTCGTGGCAGAGATCCACAGGAATTCGATGGATCCCTGTTCAACGTAGCGGAAGATCTGCATCGCATGGGTGGGCGGGGCCCAATGCGGGATGATGGCCGGGTCCACGTTCCACAGCTTCGCCAGTTCCTGGACATGGTCGGGGTTTTCCCAGTTCCGGAAGCCGGACAAATCGCCGTCGGCACCGCATTCCCGGTTGTTCTGCGCTGTCGGCTGCCCATTCATCTGCAGAATGCCGCATCCTGGCTTGCCGATCATGCCACGGAGCAGGTGCAGGTTGTTCACGGCGCATGACGCCGCCGTCGCCTGGGAGGACTGGTAAAACCCTTGCAGCACCGTTGAAAGCACCCGCTCCGAGGTGCCGAAGATCTCCGCGGCGTGACGCACATCCTCAGCCTCCACACCGCAGGTTTCAGCCACCGCTTCCGGGGTCCACTGCTCAACAGTGGACCTCAGCTCCTCAACATTCAGCGTGTGCCGGTCAATGTAGTCCTGATCAATCCAGCCATTGACGAACAACTCCCGGACCAAGCCGTGCATCAGGGCCAGATTCGTCCCGGGCCGGACCGGCAAATGCACTTCCGCATTTCGGGCGACCTCGGTCTCCCGAGGGTCAACGCACACAATTCTCGGGCGATCCGGGCCAGCGGCCCGGTCCAGAACCCGCGCCCAAAGGACCGTTTGGGTTTCGGCCATGTTATGCCCGAACAGGAACATCGCATCGCATTCATCAATGTCCACATAGCTGCCGGGCTGGCCATCGGAGCCGAAAGACTCCTTCATCGCCGCTGCCGCCGTCGCCGTACACAGACGTGTGTTCCCATCCATGTGGGGAGTGCCGATACCGGCCTTGCCCACGATCGCCTGGGCGTAATACTCCTCAAGGAACAACTGTCCACTGGTGTAAAACCCGTGCGACAAAGGCCCCTTCGTGTCCAAGAGGCTCCGACTCCGGGAAACAATGCGTTCCATGGCGGTGTCCCAATCGGTCTCGACCAGCTCACCGTTCTCCCGCACCAGAGGGCGGGTCAGACGGTCCTTGTTCTGCACTCCCTGCCAGCTCGCGAAAAGACCCTTAGGCCCGAGCCGGCCGTGATTGACGATGTCCGCGGCGCGGCCTCGGACCCCGACCATCACCCCGTCCCTGACACCGATGTCAATGCCACACCCGTTGCTGCACAGCACACACGCGGACTGGACCCACCGCTGCACATCCGATTCCTCGACACCCTGGGCCAGAACCTGGTCCACCCGCACCGGCCACCGCTCACCCCGGCCGAACGGCGTCCGGGTACCCCAAATCTGGGCTATACGATCAACCATGACCATCCTCCATCGCACAAGAGCCCAAGCCACAGCATCCCGGCTGCAGGAGTGAGCCAACCCCGGGTAAGTGGTTGCCACGGGCTACCACCACTGATGTCAAACTAGACCTACCCACACGGCGGCGTCCATAACGTCACCAGAGGCAAATTCTGTTCGTGGACAACATCGACAACGTCCGCGGCACTTGGCGGACGCGCTTCCGCCGCGGAATGCTGGGCCCGTATATAGTCCTCCAAGGACCACGTCCTGTGTCAGGTCGACATTCGCGAAGCTATACGGTCGAGCTACGCTGGTCACGCAACCGGAACCCACGCGGGTTCCCCGAGCATGACCACCCGGGCAACGAGCGAAACCTGCCCTCTTGGGGCGCTGAAAGAAGCAGACTCACAAGCCTCACAAGGACTCGCAGATCTCGGTGATGAACCCGTTCCGCCGGACAGCCGGCACCACTCCCCCAGAACTCATTGGACGTCAGGGAACGCTCGATGACTTCGAGTATGAACTCCAGATCGGCTCCGGGGCACTCAATTCGTGTGCCCGTCGAGCGGGAAACAACAGCTGAACCGAGCTCAGCCAGCCCGTTCAGAAACGCCGTGATGTCTTCAACGCTAACGAGCAGGTCAGCCAGCTGGTCAGCGTCCTCCGACCAGTCCTCGACAGCCTCGGACTGCACAACAAACACCCGCCCTTCGCAACAGGTACAACTGTTTAGGGGCCCCGCTGCTGAAGCCTGCGGCACCGCGGCGAGGAAGGGCAGGGGAGGATAGCTCCCGTCGTCAACACACACCGCGCAGTGTCCGCCAATAATTTAGCAAGGAAATCTAGCGAAAAGCGACGGGAGGTCTCCGTCGGCTTTCAGAACTTGTTCTGGACCGTCCAACCTGAGGCCTGGAGGAGCCGTGCGGCTGCTGAGGAGGAAGAGCCAGATGATGTTCTGTCGCACTCGATTGGAATGAAGAGGCGCGCGACGCGGAAAGCACTGTGTTCCGCCCATTTTCCCACCCATCTCCGGGGTGTTCGGACCGAATACCTTTGACTCTGTTCTTAGGGCGCCAACATCACGCGAGCGTGTGCTAGGAGTTTTCCAATGAACAAGACACTTTCGCTACATGGCAGCACCCACCGTTGCTTCCGCCACCCTCGGACCGGAAAACATCACCAGAAACGCCCTGGCCCTTCCGCTGTGAGGTGCAGTGATGAGCAGTGCCGGAAAACCACGTACCAGCCGGCAGAACATACAAACAACGTCATGGACGCGCTGAGAGTGGATACCCAGCGGCGGAACCGCGGCTCTCAACTCCACGGCCGTCCGAAACTCGAGAGAAGTACAGGTGCTGCTGTGCCTTTGGCGGGGCGTCGTTCAAGGCATTGAAGTAACGAGGCTGCCATGGCCCAGCCAAGGATCCAACGATCAGCACGCGGGTGACACCACCGACGACCTTCAAACGGCTCCTCCTGGAATCTGTGGATGTCGAAGAACGTTTCTCCGCTCTCGCCGCGCATTCAGCTGCCACTTTGTCCATGCACAACGGGTTGATGGGCGGCGGCATGCTGATGCCGGGCAAAAAGCCCGCTACAGTCGCAACCACGATCCGAAAGTCCATTCCTTGGATGAGCTGCGGCGCGCCACAGTAATGGTCCCTGCCTGGCAGCTCTCCGCCGGGCCCGCTGTTCATGCGCCGGCGCCTAAGGATGACGCCGTCCGGTCCGGAATTTCCACGGACAACGAGAGTTTGCTGCCCGGTACCTCGATTTCGGCCGATTGCCCAGCTCAGGGCACTCAGTGTTCTGCAGCGTCGTGCTCGGAGAGTGTGCGGACGAGTACCTCGAGTTCCTCACGGAATCTGCCCTCCAAGA
Source organism: Arthrobacter sp. SIMBA_036 (assembly GCF_046535135.1). Taxonomy (NCBI): domain Bacteria; kingdom Bacillati; phylum Actinomycetota; class Actinomycetes; order Micrococcales; family Micrococcaceae; genus Arthrobacter; species Arthrobacter sp. SIMBA_036. Next base: position 36,284 of record NZ_JAWRXG010000017.1, on the reverse strand, counting down.
GGACGCCGAACAATGCTTCGTGTTCAGCGCTGATCACTCGTTCCAGGATCTGCTCGCCGTGCTGGGTCATGGTGATGAGCTGAGTCCGGCCGCTGCGCCGCAGATGGACGCAACTGCGGCTTTGGAGTTTCATCAAGGTTACTCCAAGAGACTGCGCCGCATCCCGCAGGCTTCTGCGAGTTCCGTCTGTGTACAGGGGCCTGTACCTGCGAGGATACGTAAGGCGACGGCCTCCGCATGGGTAAGCCCGAGAGGCTCCAGCGCTTGGGCTGAGAGTCGTTCCAGCATCTTCGCTGCCCTGGACAACAGGTGTGACGCGGGCCACCGCTCAAGGTCCGGCATGGCCCTAGCATAGGGTCATGGACCATTCATTTGCGCGGGGTTGTTTCCCCGGCGCAACGGTATGGAAGGAGTCAGTGCCTCCCGCCGGCTCGGGCCAGCAGAATCCATGAAGCAATGTAGCTAACGGCAGCCGGGGCAAGCCCGCGCCGGAGTCCTTGAAGTGCAATGCCATCCAGATAGCGATGCTCCGCGCACGTCCGTCAGGACGGCGGCGCGGGTCCGCTTTCGCCTTCCAGGGGTGCTGCGGGACGTACTTGACGCCGGAGCGCGGCTATTAGGTCAGAGAGGGGGTCTGGCCCCGCGCGAACGCGGAGCCAACCCTCTGTAATTCGACGCAGGCCCTATCGTCCAGTCACAGATCCCTGCCGAGCCGCGTTGTTTCGACGGCTCAGACCCAGGCCCAGGGCCAACATTCCGACACCCAGCAGCAGGTGCAGCCAGTTGTCGGCGGTGTTCAGTGGGACGAAGTTCGCGGCGGAATCCTGCCCGATGATGAGGCCGTAGATCCACAGCACCAGATAGATGACTCCACCGCCCACAAGATAGTTGCGCGCCTGACCAGCCGTGCGGGCCATCAGAAGCCCTGCAATGCCGAACAGCAGGTGAACGATGTTATGGAGAATTGAGACTTGGAAAAGCCCCAGAAGCAGCGCTTCGGAGTGGTGACCTGCGAACTCCAGGGAGCCGTAGTTTGAGGTGATCCCGGGGATGAACCCCAGGATACCGACCAGCAAAAAGACAACCCCTACAACCTGTGAGACTCTTTGGATTGTTGCCCGGCCTCTGACGGTGTTATTAATCCCTGTCATGATCTCTCCTCAGCGTGAAACTCCGGCGTGGTGCCTGTGTTCTGACCTGCAGTGCCGAGAATACCATAAGGGTACTTACTAAATAAGGTCGTGCGGGAATCCAATCGCAAGGACCACAGCCTGGCGGCTCCCCTGGGAAGGTTGCTCGTTCCGAAAGCTCCCATACCTCGACCGCCGTCCGGCCCAGTCTGACCCCGACCAGTTGCTGAGGTCGATATCCACCCGCGAATTCGATGAGTTCTGACGCGGTCGTCGCCGGGCAAAAAGGGTACTGAACAGAAAGAGGCCAGGCGCCCTCCACGTTCGATGTCTCTGCTGTGAGTGGACCCCGCGGGCGGCGCGCGTCAGAGGATTTCGAGAAGAGCGCTGATGCGACAGGACTTGCCGCTCGCTGTCACCCCGCCGGGCGGTGTAAACCAATACTTTCGTCTTGGGTCCGCCTCGGCGGAGGACAGGAGCAAACAGTGAGACTAGAAGACGAATGGGACTACCTTCACCCTGATACCAAGGCGTGGTTTCTGAACAATTCCGGATGCGCACTCGTTCCTGTTACGCCCACCGCCGGAATAATCGAGCACGCTCGCGGACCCGTCCGCGTCGGCCCTGACGGGCAGATAGAACTCTCGCCATCGGACAGGGCCTTCATTAGGGACAGGGCAGAATCCGCGGGGACAATCCGGGTCCTTGACGCCGGGTACCGGCATGGCTTCTTCTTCGGACCCGCAGGCCCTCCCGCGCTACTCCTTGGCGGAAAGCCCGGTGGCCGGTTCCCGGGCCCAGGGACAACGGCATGATGAACGCCAGCGCTACAGAGCGGACCAACGACAAGACTTCCTCCCGCATGGCCCTGCCTCAGGGATGCTCCAACCTCCTCAGTGGGCTCTGGCCCCTGGTCCACATGCGTAGTTTCGAAACCGTCAGCGGACCAAAAGCCGACAAGTGGCTGGTCCGAACCGCTTCCGGCCTACTCATCGTGATCAGCTTGGAACAACTGCGCGCCGCCTCCCCAGAGGGAAAAGGATCCATAACTAAACGCCTGGGCCTCGGAACGGCTCTCACTCTGGCAGCAATAGACGTGGTGTGCGTAGCCCAGGGACGGATCAGTAAGGTCTATCTCATCGACGCCGCTATCGAACTACTGTTCATCAGCGGATGGATGACGGGCCGCCGGCGGCACTAACCAACCACCGTCTCAAACCTCCACGGAGTTGGACCGCCCCTGAAGGGAGCAAAGTCTGCAGAGATCGTGACCCCCTTTGGAGACCACGCTCACGGGCGGCAACACCGGTGACGGTCCGCTGAAAAGCGTTCCAGCGCCCAGGTCGCACCACCGCTCCCCGTGGCAAAGCGGCGCCGCTGCCCTAGATATCTTCCTCGACATGAGTCAGGATAGTAAGCATACTGATCATCTACTGGGTGGCCGGTACAGCTTTCGGAAACCAACCCACCTCGTCCGGAAGAACGAGCGCCGGCTCGGGATGGACTCTATGAAAGGCGCGAAGATGGTCTTTTTCCACAAGCAGGAACTTCAATACAAATCCACTCCGGACAAGCCAGACGCCGTTTACGCAAGGAAGCTCCAAGAGGTTCTCGGTGGCCAGTACGGGGAGATCACGGTGGCGATGCAGTACTCCTTCCAGGCATGGAATGCGCACATTCCCGGGAAGTACCGGGACATGCTGTTTGGTATTGGGGCCGAAGAATTCGGGCACGTTGAAATGCTGGCGGTGATGATCGCGCAGTTATTGGAAAAGGCGCCTCTGGGAATCACGGATGATGCCGTCCAAGCAGACCCCACCGTGGCCGCAGTTGTCGGCGGGACCGATGTCCAGTCCGCCATTGTCGCCGGCGCCGGCGTGCGGCCCGTGGACAGCAACGGCAATCCTTGGCAGTCAAGTTACGTGACCGCCAGCGGGAACCTACTGGCCGACTTCACGGCCAATGCCAACGCCGAAATGCAGGGCCGCATCCAGGTCGCGCGGCTTTATCACATGACAGACGATCACGGCGTCCGGGATATGCTCTCCTTCCTGCTCGCCCGGGACACGATGCACCAGAACCAGTGGTTGGCGGCAGCAGCTGAGCTGAGGGAATCCGGCGCAGAAGGGCTTCCGGTTCCCAGCAACTTCCCGATCAAGAAAGAAATGCGGGATGTCGCCTACGAATACAGGAACTTCTCCGATGGCCCCGCCGCTGCGGAAGGGGCGTGGGCTCAAGGCCCAACACCGGACGGGCTCGGAGAGTTCAGCTACGTGGCGGATCCACCGACGGGTGTTCCCATGCCCGCGCCCACCCGCCCGGACGCACGGTTCTACGGGACGACCGACCTGCCGAACACCATGGAAAAGCTGGCCGGCGGCTTGCAGGACAAGCTGCGAAAAGAGTGAACCCCTTCCGCGCCCGCCTCCTGCATCACAGCCCTGGGGGAGGCCCGCAGGGGCTTGATCCCCCGGGTGGGGCAGAACATGCTTCCCTGCCATAGGGCCTGCCAACAAAAACCGTCAGGACCAACCGCTATGAAAGACCCACGCAAGATTGCACGAAGGATGCTGAAACAAGAAACTGTGGGCATAGCCCATCTTTGGTTGAAGTACCGTGATCGGGGAGGCCACGGTACCGGGTTCGAGCTGGAAGCATACATCTATGAGGCGCTTAAACCCTCCTCGTTCGACCTGATGATGCTCGCCAGGGCTTTGACGGACCTCAACCGCCCTTACGTGTGAGCCCGGCCGGCGCCTCAGGCTGATTCAGCCGACCAACACTTGGGTGGAGGATTCCTTGGGTTTGCCGTTGGCCTATTTCATCTGGCGGAGGGTCTGTGGACGGCAACGTTCAGCCACAGTGAACCAGTGTCTTCAATGCCTTGCGCTACTTGGGCAAGCATCTTCCAACCCGTTGAAACACCTGATGCCATGAGGTACACCTCGCGCAGGTCACGCAGAAGCAGCAGCCCCGCCTGACGTTCACGACCGAGGAGTTCGCTGCCTTTTTCGCGCAGCTTCACTAGCGTGGGATTCTCGTCGCGTGGTTCAGGGTCCAGGTCCTGGCCGTAGTTTCCGTCAATGGCAGCGATCCCCCGGGCGTGCTGTTGGGACCACCTGGCAGTTAAAATTTAGCCCCCTGACAGTTTGGAGTCACGGCGTTTGGTGGGTTCCCGGGTGCGTCCGCCAGGTGCATTCTTGACTTATGAGAATCGCTTCCGGGCAGTTCAGTGCCGGTATTGACCCTCAGCGGAACTTGGTCCTGATCCGAGAGTTGATGTTGACGGCGTCCCGTGGAGGAGCTGACCTGCTGGTTCTGCCCGAGTCCAGCCTCCACGCCAGCAACCAGCCGTCCACCTTGGCCTCCGTGGCCGAACCACTCGTCGGCCCGTTTATCACCCACGTGGCAGAAACGGCGCGTGAGCTGCATCTGCCGGTGATTCTGGGAACAGTCGAGGCGAACCCTGACGGCCTCCCCTACAACACAGTGGTGGGCCTGGACGGGTCCGGCGTAGTGAAGGCTACTTACCGAAGGGTCCATCTGTATGACGCTTTCGGCTACGAGGAAAGCTCAGGAACATCCCCGGGAGCGATCTCCAAGCCGGAGCTACTGGAGCTCGGCGGGCTCCGCATGGGGATGCTCACCTGCTATGACCTCCGATTCCCCGAGAGCTCCCGGCACCTACTCGACGCCGGGGCTGAGGTTCTTGTACTGCCTGCGATGTGGATTGTTGGTCCGGGAAAGGAAGACCACTGGACCACGCTGGTCCGCGCCCGTGCCATAGAAAACACAGCCTATGTCGTCACAGCGAACCAGACCGGGCCCGCAGCCACCGGCTACTCTCTGATAGTTGACCCCTTCGGGGTGGTGATTGCCAACGCCGGCGAAAAACCGGGCGTAGTTTTTGCAGAACTCAACCCGGAGCGAATCACGGAAGTGCGTGCACGCGTGCCATCGATCCGTCACCGCCGGTTCAAGGTAATCCCCCGGGATCCATAAAAACGGGCATAAAGACGGCGCCGGAGCGGTGAGCAGTCGGACACATTGTTTTATCATTGGCGAAACACAGCACAGCAGCCGCTGATCTAAAATTGAGGGGAGATTCGCCCGGAAGGACCCCATGGAAACGCACGCCACGATGCAGCCCGTCATCGGCCTGACCACCTATCTGGAACCGGCCGTCACACAGGGTTGCGGTTCGGTGAAGGCGGCATTCCTTCCGGAAAGCTATCTGGCTCCACTTGCAGCGGCGGGAGGGGTTCCCGTGCTGTTGCCGCCCCAGCCGACTAACCAGGGGGTGGTGGAACTCCTTGTTGGCCGGTTGGACGGACTCGTTATTCCCGGCGGCTGGGACGTTGACCCTGCCTTGTATGGGCAAGAACCCCACGTAGAGACTGATCCGCCCCGCCCGGCACGTGACGCCTGGGAACAGGCGCTCATACGGGAGGCCCTCCGCCAGGACCTTCCACTGCTGTGCATCTGCCGGGGGAACAATTACTGAACGTGACCCTCGGTGGCACCTTGCATCAGCACCTCCCCGACATTGCAGGTACGGAAAAATACCAGCGGGGCGGGTACCAATTCAACATGATTCCCGTCATGATACGACCGGACTCGACCCTGGCGAGACTGACTGGGCTAAGCCTGGATGCCGTGCCCGTGTCCCACCATCAGGCGGTGGACAAACTCGGCCGGGGTTTGATTGCGTCGGCCTGGAGCGAAGACCTGATTATTGAGGCCATCGAATACCCGGCCAATACCTTTACTGTCGGGGTGCAATGGCACCCCGAGGAGCTTGCAGAAGAATTCGGCCTGTTCCAGGGGTTCATCGACGCGGCCCGCGCAAAGCGGATGTCCGGCCCGCGCCTGGCGACGCGACAGGCGGAGTCGGCCGAACTCGGTAAGGCACTTGACCCTCAGCCGGCCGGGGCTCTTGGCACCGCCGCCATCCTGTAGTCCAAGACGAACCCCCCCGAAGTTCAGTAGATCCACTCTGCCGCATTTCCGGCCATGGCCGCGCTGAGGGCTGCCGATGACCTACGGAAAGCGGCTTGCCGACAATAACTAAGCATGCTTACTATGTTTTTAGCCAAACGGTTAAGCAGGTAGCCCTCGGTCCTTCAAAGGAGACAGCGTGGCCTACCTAACGGACAATGTGGACGGATCTGTTGTGGTGCCGGATGTGAGGCGTTCCCTCTCGGGAGGTGACTCCTGATGCGGCTCGTGGGCGTGGAGGAGGAATTCCTCGTTATCGACTGCGACCATGGCCGTGCGGTGCCTCTCGGTGAGGCCATCGGGAGGCTGAACGCGAACGAGGGTCTGGGCAGTGAGATGAAGCAGGAGCAGATCGAAACCTGCACACTCCCCCGAAGGGTTCTCGGTGAAGTAGCCCGCGACATTACTGTGCGGCGGGCAAGCGCGGATGCCGCGGCCCGCATGGTGGGCGCCCGTTCCGTAGCCCTGGCAACTATGCCGCTTCCAGTGAGCACGACCACGACCCCCGGTCTGCGGTACGAACTGATGATGCAGCGCTTTGGGCTGACGGCAGCGGAGCAGTTGACCTGCGGTTGCCACGTCCACGTCGAGGTGGAATCCGACGAGGAGGGCGTGGCGATCCTGGACAGGATACGCATCTGGTTACCTGCGCTCTTGGCCATCAGCGCCAACTCTCCCTTCTGGAACGGTGTCGATTCCGGATATGCCAGCTACCGGTCCCAAGCCTGGAACCGCTGGCCTACCGCCGGGCCTTGCGAAGTATTCGGCTCGGCCGCCGCCTACCACCGGGAGGTTCAGGACACCCTGTCCTCTGGGGTGCCCTTGGACAAAGGGCAGATCTATTTCGACGCACGATTGAGCCACCGGCACCCCACCATCGAAGTGCGGGTCGGAGATGTATGCCTCTTCGCCGATGACGCCGTGCTCCTCGCGGGCCTGGTCCGTGGTCTGGCAGAGACGGCCGCCAGGCAATGGCGCCAGGGAGTGACACCGGTTGGAACCTCCGCCGCCCAACTGCGCCTTGCATCCTGGCAGGCAAGCCGGTTCGGCCTGGACGAGGAATTGATCCATCCCCTGACCGGACGGCCAGCTCCCGCCATTGAAGTGGTTTTGGCGCTGGTAAAGCATATTGAACCCGTTCTGAGGGATCAGGGTGAGCTTGAGGCGATGGAAACGTTGCTGTTCCAGATGCTGGTGCGGGGCACGGGTGCCACAAGGCAACGCGAGATTTTCAGCACCTCAGGCTCCCTGACGGACGTCATCGCGGACGCGGTTGCCCTCAGCAGTCTTCCTTGTGCGGCGTTGGAAGAACTGGGCCAGGAAGGCCCGAGCAAATCCACAGTTTAATCCAGATGCTAAACCATTTGAACAGCTAGGAGGGTTCATGGACCAGAACGAAGCGCCAGTGCTGGAAGCCCTGGCGGAGCACCAGAAACTCAAACGCTACGGATTCACCCCACCCGCCCACCGGCAGGGCCGGAGCGTCGATGCCCGTGTGTTGGAGGTGCTGGGCGAACAGAGCTTCAAATCCGACGTCGTGGCCTCCTCGGGCCTGGATGATCGAAAGTCCTCCAACGGCTACCTTTCCCGAGCCGAGGGCCTCATGGCGGAAGCTGTGGGTGCCGATAAGGCCTTCTTCTCCACATGTGGCAGTTCCCTCTCGGTCAAAGCCGCCATGCTCGCGGTGACCCGGGGCGAGGGTGAGCTTCTGATCAGCAGAGACGCACACAAATCCGTGTCCTCAGGTCTTGTGCTCTCAGGACTGCAGCCACGGTGGATCAGGCCGCGGTGGGACGAGCAACTGAAACTGTCACATCCGCCAGCCCCGGAAACGGTGGAGCAAATGTGGCAGCGGTACCCCGACGCGTCCGCCGCGCTCGTGGTCAGCCCCACCCCCTACGGCACTTGCGCCGACCTCGAAGCCATCGTTGAGATCTGCCATCGGCGTGGTAAGCCGCTGATTGTTGACGAGGCATGGGGTGCCCAGCTGCCCTTCCACCCTGACACGCCCACATGGGCGATGTCAGCCGGAGCTGACATCTGCGTCGTTAGCGTGCACAAGATGGGACTCGGGTTTGAGCAGGGCTCGATCTTCCACCTGCAGGGCGACCTGGTGGACCCTGTCCGCCTGAACCAGTGCGCGGACGTTCTCTCCACCACCAGTGCCAACGTCCTGATTTATGCTGCCATGGACGGTTGGCGGCGCCAAATGGTCCAGGAAGGCAAGACCATGATCGAGAACGCCCTGGAACTCGCCCGCGGTCTGCGCCACGATATCGAAAAGATCCCGGGCCTGCACGTCCTCGAAGACGAGCTCGTCCACGCCGAAGCCTCACACGATCTGGACATCCTGCATATCCTGATCGATGTTTCCCAACTGGGCATCAGCGGCTATCAGGCCACAGACTGGCTCCGGGAGAACTGCAGACTGGACATGGGAACCAACGACCACCGACGCATCGAGGCCGTCGTCTCCATCTCCGATGACAAGGACACCGCCGAGCGGCTGCTGTCCGGACTGCGGGACCTCTCCACGAAAGCGCCGGAGCTTCCCCGGCCCCCCGCGGTCGTGATTCCTCGCGAAGAAGAGCTCTACCTGGAGACCGTGATGCTGCCCCGCGAGGCCTTCTTCGGCCCCGTTGAAAACGTCCCCGTCGAAGAGGCCGCTGGCCGTATTTCGGCCGAGATGGCCACCCCCTACCCGCCCGGTGTGCCGTTGTTGCTCCCGGGCGAACGGATCAACCAGGCGGCCATCGACTATCTCAGAAGCGGGCTCGAGGCGGGTATGGTCCTGCCCGATCCCACGGATCCGAATCTCAAAACCATTCGTGTGGTCCGGGACGAACCACGCAGGGAGCGCTAAGCACGGTTTGCCCGCGCGGGCACGAAACGAGGTATCAGCATGTGCGGAATCGCCGGCGAAATCAGCTTCAACGGCAGAAGGGCTTCCAGAGAATCTGTCGTGGGAATGATGGAGGCCATGACCAGCAGGGGCCCCGACGGCCGCGGCATCTGGGAGGGCGGATGGGTGGCACTGGGGCACCGCCGACTGAGTATCATCGACCTTTCGCCCACCGGCGCCCAGCCGATGGTGGACGAGGGCGACATCGCCGTCACGTTCAATGGCTGCATCTACAACTACAAGGAACTGCGTCGGGAGCTGGAACCGGAGTTCACTTTTCACACCGACTCCGACACAGAGGTGATTCTCAAGGCCTACCGCAAATGGGGTCAGGACTTCGTACACCACCTGACCGGCATGTTCGCGGTAGCGATCGCTGACCCCCAACGCGAAGAGGTGCTCCTGGTCAGAGACAGGCTGGGCATCAAGCCCCTGTACGTAACCCATACCCCTGGGCACATGCGCTTCGCGTCCACACTTCCGGCGCTCCTGGCTTCGGGCGGGGTAGACACCACCGTGGACGATGTCGCACTGCACCATTACCTCAGCTGGCACTCCATCGTCCCCGCGCCCAGGACCATCCTCAGGGGGGTGAAAAAGCTCCCTGCAGCCACCATCCGCACCGTGCGTCCGGACGGCACGTGGCACGACCGGGAATACTGGAAACCAACCTACACGCGCAAGGAAAAATACGCGGCCTGGTCCGCTCAGGACTGGCAGGACGCCGTGACCGAAGCGCTGCGAACGGCTGTACGACGGCGAATGGTCGCTGACGTTCCCGTAGGTGTGCTCCTGTCCGGCGGACTGGATTCGAGCCTGCTGGTGGCCCTGCTGACCGAAGAAGGCCAGCACGGGCTCTCAACCTTCAGCGTCGGCTTCGATGGGGCAGGCGGTGATTCCGGCAACGAATTCATCTACTCCGACCGGATCGCGGACACTTTCGGGACGCGCCACGAACGCCTCCATGTCAGCACTTCCGATTTCCTTCCGGCCATCCCTGCCGCCGTTGCGTCCATGTCCGAGCCCATGGCCAGCCACGACGTCACCGCGTTCCACCTGCTCTCCGAGTCCGTGTCACAGCACCTCAAAGTAGTCCAATGCGGCCAAGGAGCTGACGAGGTCTTCGCCGGGTACGCTTACCATCAGCCCTTGGCCGGGGTGCCCCGTACAGCTGCACTGGATACTTTTGCCGCCGCGTTCGTCGATCACAGCAACCACCAACTCGCTGGGGTGCTCGAACCGGAGTGGTGGGCCGGTAAGGATGTCAGCCGCGAAGCCCTGGCCGCCCATCTTGCCGGACCCGGCGCAGACACCGCCCTGGACGCTGTCTTGAGATTGGACACCCACCTGCTGATGATCGATGACCCGGTCAAACGGTTGGACAACATGTCCATGGCTTGGGGAATCGAGGCCCGCGTCCCATTCCTTGACCAGGACCTGGTCGAACTCGCCGCCGCTTGCCCGCCCGGGCTGAAGACATCACAGGGCGGCAAAGGCATCCTCAAAAACCTCGGCCGTCGGTTGCTTCCCAAAGAGGTAGTGGACAGGCCCAAGGGCTACTTCCCTGTCCCGGCGCTGACACACTTGGAGGAACCCTTCCTCAGCATCGTCCGGGACGCCCTCCATGCCCCTGAGGCCAAAGAACGGGGCCTGTTCAGACCGGATTTCGTTGAAGAGCTGCTGGCCAACCCCAACGAGCGTCGAACCCCGGTCAAAAGCAACGTCCTGTGGCAAGTGGCGCTCCTGGAAATGTGGCTCCAAAGCAACGGTGTAGGCTGATGCCCCAGGAAGATGAGCTGCGTCAGGCAGTGAAAGAAGACTTTCCCGCCGTTGTCACACAATTGTCCGAACTCGTCAGCATTCCTGCCATGGCCTGGGACGACGCCGACGCGGAAGAACTGGTTCTTGCAGCCGGGCTCGTCGCGGAGTTCCTGCGGGAGGCCGGAATGGCCGACGTTGTGCTTCTTCAAGCCCCGCGCCCGGACGGCAGAGCCGGGGCACCGGCAGTGGTGGGCCGCATTTCCGCGAAACCGGGCATGCGCACTATCTTGCTGTATGCCCACTACGACGTCCAGCCGGCTGGGGACCTGGCACAGTGGTACACCCCGCCGTTTAAGGCAGAGGAACGCGAGGGACGGCTCTGGGGACGGGGAGTGGCGGATAACAAAGCAGGTGTTCTCCTGCACGTGGCCGCGTTACGCTCCGTGCTTCGCGTGCTGGGAGCCGAAGCCGGTCTGGGGATCACGGTGCTCATCGACGGAGAGGAGGAAGCCGGTTCCCCTTCGCTGCCCCGGCTGCTCCAGGAGCACCCCTCGGTGCTCGGCGCCGACGCCATAGTGGTAGCCGATTCCGGCAACTGGCAGGTGGGCGTTCCCGCGCTGACCACGAGCCTGCGCGGGTTGATCCTCGGGACCATCGAAGTCCGGGTCCTGGAACACGCCCTGCATTCAGGCACCTACGGCGGCCCACTGCTGGACGCAATAACCGTACTGTCCAGGGTGCTCGCCACCCTGCACGGGGACGACGGTACCGTGGCAGTGCATGGCCTGACCGTCTTTAAGCCCGCAGCTTTCCAGGAGCGTGTACCCGAATTCGACGAGGCCCTGTTCCGCGCTGACGCCCACATACCGCCAGGGACCAGGCTTGCCGGCAGTGGGACACTGGCATCACGGCTGTGGAACAAACCGGCGCTTTCCATCATCGGGATCGACGCGCCCACGATCTCCCAATCCTCTGACACGCTGCTGCCCTTCGCCAGGGCGCGTTTCAGTTTGAGTTTAGCCCCGGGGACCAACACCGCAGAGGCGATGGAGGCAGTCCGGCACCATGTTGAAAACAACGCCCCTTTCGGCGCCACCGTCCGGCTGCTTCCCGGAGGCAGGACCGAGGGGTTCGCCGGCACCGCAAACTCACCGGCCGCCCGCACGATGCTGGCGGCCATGGGTGATAGCTGGGGGCTTCCTGCTGTGTGCATGGGAGTTGGCGGTTCCATCCCCGTCGTAGACATCCTGTCCAAGCTCTGTCCGGACGCCGATATCCTCATCACCGGGGCCGAAGATCCTGACTCCCGGGCACATGGGACCAACGAGTCCGTCCATCTGGGTGACTTTCAAAATGCCATCCTGGCCGAAGCCCTGCTGCTGGAAAGGCTGACATCGCCGGGGTGAACGGGCTCTGCCTCAACTGGCCCAGGCCCAGGCTCAAACCCAGGCCCGGTGCTGTTGCTTGAACGAGCACCCCCACCAAGGCAGAATTAGATATTGAGTTCTCCGCTGATGAAGCCCGGCGGGACACCGTGGAGACATAGTCCCCATGAGAAGGCCGGGCAGGGAAAACGTGCGATGTTCTGCGCCGGGGAACGAAGGATATTGTGAGTGATTTTCAAGTCGGAGATACACTGCCGGTTGACCGTCTGAGCTTCAGCGCGTCAGAATGCCCTGTAGCGGCAGGCGAACCCGGTGCAGAGCAACGGTGTGTCCTGGACGCGGGCCATACCGGACCACACATCGCCACCAGCGCAGACTTGGTCGTGCAGGCGTCCTGGGAGTGAGCCCAACGAGTTGACCGGGTTCTGTCCCGTGCCAAAAGGACCGCAGTAACCGTCGCGGGCGTCCAGGAAACGTCGTCGACGGGTTCATGCCGCACCGCAACGAGAACACGCCCGGACTTCAAAGGGCAGTCCAAGCACCCGCCAGGGGGCCCCGCACCTGCCCCCCAGGAGGACGCCGTGGTTGGTATTTTGTGGCGGGCCCAGCCGGGCGAGACATCGACCAGATTGCGCGCCACTGGACGACGAGTTGGCGGGCCATGTGGATTATTGCCTTAGCCGCTGAAGGTTGCCGGGGGGTCCTTTGGGCCGGAGATGTTTTCGATGATGCCGGCCGCAAGGGCTCGGAGGCCTGTGCCGGCACCGGCGGCCTTCTGCAAAACCTGGAATGCGTCTTCGCGCGTATAGCGGTTTTGTGCCATCAGGATCCCGACTGCGGTGTCGATGATGGTTCGCGACTCGATCGCGCTGCGCATGTCAGCCCAGGTTCCGGATGAGTTCACAGTTTTAGACGCCAACCTGATTGCTGCGGACGCGTAGGAGGTCGCGGTTTCCGCGGCCATGATGGTTTCGGGTTCGAAGCCGTGAATATGCGGGCAGTAAAGGTTCACTGCCGCCTCCACCGCGCCATCCAGGTCCATTGGCAGGATGAGGACGGAACCGAGACCTCGGGCGGCTGCGGGACGGAGGAAGAAAGACCAACGGTCCTCCATGGCCACGTTGGACACGTGGATTAAGGCGTGTGTCTGCCATGCGGTGAGGCGTGGGCCAGCAGGATAGCTGCTCTGTAGTTCGTCGAAAGCTCTGGCATCTGGGCTGCTGGCGGCCAGCGTTCGTTGCCGCTCGTCCACGTTCACGGTGATGGCGCAATGAATGGTGGTTCCGTGAGAGGAGAGTTCTTCGGAGATCCGGATGGCCACATCAACCAGAAAGCCATGGATGTCGGTGTTGACAATCAGCAGATTCCCGGGGCTGTCCATGATCTTTTGGTCAGCATCCGGGCGACATGCTTCCCACTGGCGGGATCTGCCGCCGGAGACCAGCGCTCTGTGCGTTGAGGAGTCGTTCATGGCCTTTCCTTCACTGGAAACAACTACGGCCCACGGCCGTCGACGGATCCAGCCAACAGCGGGTGACGCCATTGTAATTCGAAGTTCCCGCTACCTCCATGAGACCGCAGGGAAAAATATGGGGCATTCATGCTGGTTGTTTGGGAGACGGCCTGACCCTCCTTTGCCCCGAAGTCCGTCCAGCCCGCTGTGGTTGACGCTTCCTCCCGGCCTGAGGTTCAGGTCAGGCTTGGGACGGTTCGTCGGGGTGGTCGGGTTCGTTGGCGGGAAATTCATCGGCGTACGGGGCATGAGTGGCGGGGGTGTGGTTGGTGAGTTCGTTGGCGGCCATGGCCAGTAAGTCGCGTTCGAGGCCCGGCAGTGAAAGCAAGCCCTGAAGGTAGGCTTCGACCTCGTACTCCCCGACGGATCCGCCGATACTGAAATAGCGCATCCACAGGATGCTGACGTTGATTTGCGCTCCGGACAGTGCGGACTTCAGACCCTGGCGCTGTTCGTTTTCGTTGTTTTCAAAGCCCACCGGTAACCCCTTTAGCTGGGGTTGGCCGTGGTTCCGGCCACCAGATCGACGCTGACAGCCTGCAGCGTACTTTTGCTATCCCGGGCTATGCGCATGAGGTGGTGCAGTGCCCGGTCGGGGGTCAGCCCATGCCGTTCGATCAGTATCCCGCGGGCTTGATTGACGACGTCCCTGCTGTCCAGGGCCGCCTGCAGCTCCGTGCTGATCCGCTCCACCGTCCCGGAGGTTTGGATATGGGCCAGAAGCGTCGCGGCCGGGGAAGCGAATAGCTCCAGCAGCGCGACCTCTTCCGGTCCGTACACACCCGGGGAGGCCGCATATACTTTGAGGGCACCAACGGCCGATCCTCCCGCCAGAAGCGGAACACTGATCACCGAGCGGATGGGCAGTGAACTCACGGCGACGCTCCATTCCGGCCACCGTGGGTCGGTTGATACATCCTCGACGAGCACGGCTTCTTCGGCTGCCCATGCGCTCAGGCACGGGCCTTGACCCAAGTCGTACTGGAGGTGGTCGGCGTGTTCGACGGTTGGGTCGGTAAAACCGGCGCTGGTGCGGCGTCCACCGGCGTCCAGTATTGTGACGCCGGCACCCAGGGTTCCGGGGACGGATTCCTTGATGGCTTGAGCCAGATGGTGGACAGCACGGTCGACTTTGTTTTCGGTCAGTAGAAGACCCATGATCCGCGCAATGACCGTGGAGAGTTCATCCAAAGGGAGTTTCGTCATGGTGCTCCTGCCTCCTGACTCCAGCCCGTCCAGAGAATTGCGCTCCAAACCGTTCTCCGTCCGGGGCGCACCAGGTTATCTCTCTAGCCTAGTGGCTTGCGGGCAGCGTGCGGGGCTTGGGGCCTAGTCCTCAAAGACAGTTTTCATTTCCCGTTCGCCGGAGACGCCCTGAAGGATATCCTCGGCGAGGGTCCGGAGCCTGATATTGCGATGGCTTGAGGTAGTCACCAGGATCTTGAAGGCTGCGTCACGGCCGCAACGGTTTTGGGCCATGATGGCCCCGATGGCGGTGTCAATGGTGGTCCGGGACTCCAACGCCGCTTTGAGGTCGTTGCGGGCATCGCTGAGTTGGGCGATCTTCAATCCCAGACGCAGGGCCTTGGACGCCGTGGCAGTGATCGATTCCGCAGCCAGGATATTCTCGTGGGAGAAACCGTGGGCCCGCCGCGAATACAGGTTCACCACGGCTTCTCCGGCCTTGTCCAGCTCCAGCGGCAGGGCCAGGATCGAGCCGACTCCGGCGTTGGCGGCAGCACGCATGTACCGGGGCCAGCGGTCCTCACCGTACACGTCCGGAACGTGAACGACCGTGGCTGTCCTCAGCGCGGACAGGCACGGCCCGTCCCCGAAACTGTTCTGCAGGTCATCGAGATTCCGCGCCTCCGCGTCGCTGGCGGCCACCGCCACGGGCCGCTTTTGACGGATGACAGTGACCCCGCAGGAAAGAGCGTTCCCCTCACCGGAAAGCTCGGCAGCAGTAACCTTTGCCATGTCCTCCAGGAATTCCTGGACACCGGCGTTTTCCACCAACAGATCCTGTAAATGCACGGTGAACCCGGCAAGGTTGATGCCGGCGGCGTCCACAGCTTCCAGATGGATCCTGTCCGTGGTTCCGTCCTGAGGCTTCCGATGTTCCTCCATGGTCTTTCCTTTCCCTGCATCGGGCGGAGCCGGCCGCGACGGTCAGCCGTGTTTTGGCGATAGTTTAGCCCGTTCCTGATGGGTGTGTTC
Organism: Arthrobacter sp. SIMBA_036; assembly: GCF_046535135.1. Lineage (NCBI taxonomy): Bacteria > Bacillati > Actinomycetota > Actinomycetes > Micrococcales > Micrococcaceae > Arthrobacter > Arthrobacter sp. SIMBA_036. Next base: position 20,378 of record NZ_JAWRXG010000017.1, on the reverse strand, counting down.
CGGTACCTGTTTCATTCAGGGCCGTCTCGACCAGCCACATCTGGGCCGGCGAAAGCAGGAGCAACTCATGGAGATAGGCGTCCAGGTCAAATTCGTCGGCTTCCCCGCCGATCCCGAAATAGTACAGCCACAACCCCGCCAAGCTCAGCTCTCCGTCCCTGAACCGGGCCGCCGCATTCCTGCGCTGAACGTGTGTCTCATTTGAGCCGGGCCCCGGCCCCGCAATCGGATTCACAGGGCATCCCTTTCTGCGGCGTCGTCCCGACCCCGCCCACCAGAGAGGTCGTGGTTCACTGCTGCGTTGGGCGCAGCATGTTTGAGGAGATCCTGGGCAATCACGTGCAGACGTTCGTCGCTGTGTCGTGCAGCCATTTGCAAGATGCCGAGGGCCTCGTCATGGCTGCACCGATTCTGCAACATGACTAAACCTACCGCCGCGTCCACTACTGCCCGGGACTGCAGGGCAGAACGCAAATGCTCAGGATACGGCTCGGTAGCATGCACACGAAGCGCCAGCCGCAGAATGCGGGATAAAGACGCCGCATGCTCGGTCACCAAAGCAACCGTTTCCGGGCCAAAGCCATCGACCGCCAAGGCATAGCAGTTCAGTGCCGCTTGCGCTCCAGGATCCGTAGCAATCGGTACAGCGAGAACAGACCGAACACCATCCGGGGTAACGGCCAGGGCGTAGCGGCGCCAGCGCTCATCCGCTTCCAGATCCGGAATCAGCACCACCCGCTGCTGCCGCAAAGCCGTCAGGCATGGACCATCGTCAAAGGAGTATTGCCGCTCATCCAGGCGGCGGGCCCTTTCCGAGCTGCTGGCAACCGTTGCGGGCCCATCGGAACGCTCGACAGTGATCGCGCAAAGCAAGGGCGTATCACCGCCCAACAGGGAAGCCGAAACAGCCGTAAGCTCCAGAAGAAATTCGGTAAACCCCGGGCTCTCCAATAGCAGATCCTGCAACTGCTCAGCAGTCGGTACAACATCATCCCGGGCCATACGGCCTCAATTCCAAGCAGCACCGGATCGAACCCGGCTGGTGGCCGCACGCTATGCGCGCCTGCGGCCCGGCCAGTTAAACCCGGACCATCAATACCCCGGGATCTCCTACTAACGACACTACGCCCTCACCTGCCCAAGGAACGGACCGGACGGGAGTTTTCTCAGCTGGCGACGACCTACAACAGCGGCCTGAACTCAAATGGGCTAGAGGTCATGGCCGGACCATGCTGTGACATTTGCAAGGGGCGGAAGGGGAGCCAACCCAGACCCGGACACCAGACCGCTTCTCACTCCCATGCTTCGCCACCCTCAACAGTGGGTTCTCCGACCTGGACCACAACGCTGGAGGACACGATCAACTCAAAAAGAACACCGACCCGGGACCGAAATCAGATCACTCCTGGAGGGTACCGGAGGAGAACCGGCGCTGGTGGAGGAAATACCGGTTCAGGTTATTGTCGCGGACAGCGATGCCTGGGTTGCTGCGTCGACGAATGGGCTGGCCCGAAGAACCCCGATTCCCAATGGGCGACCGGAAGTGCGGTGAAACCAGGTGTGCGCGGACCCCGCGCCAACCTAAGGTCAAGTCAAGCCATAAGGACGGGTCCCAGGACGCAGATGTTGCTGCAGACTAAACTGCGACGACAGCATCTTCCTCGTCCTCTCACTGATTGGTGGTCGGACCTGGCACATCCGCAACAATACTCCGGAGGCTAACCATGATTGCAGTGCTGATCATTGACATGCAGAAGGCATTCTTTGAGGACCCGCGTCTGGATCGTCGGCAGCAAGAGACCGTTGAGGCCTGCAATGCGCTGATTACCGCGGCAGTGGAGAACAATGTGAAGGTTCTCCTGGTCAAAACCGAGCATGAGGAGGACAAGTCCACATGGACCCTGAACATGCTTGACGATAACCAAGGGTTTATTTTCCGTGGATCATCCCAGGCTCAGTTCGTAGCCGGCCTGAGGACTGAAGGGCTGCCCCAGCTTCTAAAGACAAGGGACAGCGCATTCCTGAGTACTGATCTGCTGTTGCGTTTACGCAACTGGAACATCGACACTGTTGTCCTGGCCGGGGTCTCAACACACAACTGCATCGCACAAACAGCCGCCGATGCCTTCGGATACAACATCCGGGTTATCCATACCTCCGACGCGACCGCATCGGAGGACGAAGAAGCTGCCCTGGCCGTACAAACCATTCTTTCCCGGGAGTATCGCCAGCAGGTTCTGTCCCTGGAAGAGGTGACCGCACTAATTGCGGGCATCCCCGCTGCTGCCGGAACTGAACCGCCTCAGTAAAGAAAGCGCGAATCAGGCGCCGATGACACCGAATCGAGGCTGGCCCGGAGCGCCGCCCTTGGCATTAGTCGTCTCGGGCCTTCCTGGTCGCGGCGTCATTGGCCTTTTGGAGCGCTTGGACGAGCTCGCCCTTGGTCATTTTGAAACGACCTTTGATGCCGGCCTCCTGGGCGCGCTGATAAAGATGTGCCTTGGAGGCGTTGGCGTCCACTCCCCCGGCAGTGGGCTGCCCGGTATCCGTGCCCTCTTCTGCGCGCCTGTCCGAAGGGCCGCGCTCCTCCTTGGCCTCCCAGTGATCACCGACCTTCGCGTAACTGTGTTTGAGCGAGGCATAAGCGGTTCGAGCCGCCCGGCTCTCATCGCCATTGTAGGATTCCATGGCGGCATCGTAGGTCCTGGCGAAGGTGTCCTGGGCTTTCTGCCCGGAGCGCTGAAGAGTCGAGGGTAGTTCCTCTTTGCGGGCATGATGGTTCTTGCCTGTCTTCGGCATGATGGGTGCGCTCCTCTGACGGAAGGGCTGATCACGGACGTGCGACCATTTTAGCGACTGAAACCAACTTCGCACCCCCGGAGGGCCAATCCTGCCGGTTCGGGCCAGGATGGCACTTCAATCGATCTGGAGTTGTTCTCCGTCAGGTTGGGTCCTCGCGGGGCTGCGCGGGAGCAGGGCCAAAGTATCTGGCAAAGATTGAAGGGCCCTTTAATGTCTGCGACGCTGTCACGGGTCTTCAAGGGCGGCTCAGCAGCTCGGCATCATGACTAATGAGGAAATCAAGGCCTTCACTTACGCCATTGCGGCGCTATGACCGGCTTCAGCTGAATACGGCAGGAGCGGGAATCGGACGTGTGGTCCTCAACCCCCAATTTCTCCACTTCCCCCCTCGAAGTCTTTGACGCACTGCAGGGCCGCTGTGTGTAAGGGAGGGCCATCCGGCCCGGACTTGATGGCAATTTTCGAACGCTTGGATGTGCTGCCAAACGCGGCTGTTTTGTGACAGGAAGCTGCGTTATTCATCTGACAGGATGCCTGGATGAGCGTAAACCGAGTATCTGCAGTGAGCCCTATGTCCATGGATTCTGATGGATCCTCGCGGCGGCGGCAGTTATGAGAGGGGGGAGATCGCCAGGGATCTGGTACTGGCCCGGAAGGGTTTGCCGGTTCCCGGGCCCGGTCTTGAGCTTGCTGTTCCAGTGCCTTCGGAGCGGCTGCAGAATCTGGTGGAGCTGGCCCGAACGGTCTGTGGCCAGCCGGTGACAGCGATCAACATCATCACCGAAGACCTGCAGTACCAAGTGGCCAGCGCCGGGTTGGAACCATCTCTGTGCAGCCGCGAAGATTCGATGTGGGCCGTCGGTTTCCTGAGCGGGACCTCCACAGTTCTGGAGGACGCATCGCTCGACCCCCGGTACAGCGGAAATCCGTTCGTCGACGGACGCCGCGGTGCGATCAGGTTCTACGCTTCCGTTCCGCTGGTCAGCCATGATGGGTTCGTCCTGGGCACGCTCTGCGCCCGGGCAAGGGAAACCGGCACGCTCAGCGACCGGCAACGCCAGGGGCTGGAGATCCTGGCAGCAGAAGTCATTGAAGCTCTCGCCTTGGAACACCGTGCGGAGGAACTGGCCAGTGCGCTGACCGAGGCGCAGCGCAGCAACACCCTGCTGGCTGGGTAGGCAGGCCGCATCAGCCACGACCTCCGCAATCCCCTGACCTCCATTCTCGGCTACGTCGAACTCAGTCAGACGGCTGCCCAGAACACTCCGGATGCAAAGATAGCCCGGTACCTGGACGTCGTGGCCAGTTCCGGTCAAAGGATGCTGGATATGGTCGAAGATGTCCTTGCCTACGCCACTATCGGCGGGGATGTCCGTCCCGCCCCGCTCTCCCTCAGCGCCTTGATCAGCGACGTCATGAAAGACCTGGACGCGAGCCTTGAGGCCAGCGGAGCTTCGGTTGACTGCGATGATCTGAGCTTCAACGCCGGTCCCGTCCAGATGAGAGTGCTGCTCCAGAACCTGATACATAACGCGGTCGCCTACGCCCGCCCCGGCGTATCTGCGGTTATCCGCGTCACGGGCCACCGGACCGATGAGGGGGTAGCCCTGCAGGTGATCGACACCGGGAAAGGGATCAGCGAACCCGACCGGCAAAGGGTTCTGGGCCTAGCGATCTGTGCACGGATAGTAGCTGCCGTCGGCGGGCGACTGGAGATCGGTCCTGGGGCCGGGCACGGGACCGTAATAACCATCAACCTCGGTATCGGCAGCTGATCACCGAACTGCTTCTGCCATGGTGCCTCTACATTCAAGTGCCGGTCACAGCCCTAGCGAACTTCAACAACGGGATGTTGCGTTTGGAGACGGAACTCCGGCCTACCGCTCTTGGCCGGAGTTCCGCTGCTCAAACGAGCAGGGAAACCGTAGGTTGACGGAATACCCGTTATCGGCTCTTCATCTCGATTGCCAGTCACCCGCCGGAGCGGCGCAGGAAGGAGCCGGCGAGGAGGAAGAAGACGCCGAGGCCGGCGGCGAATGCGCTGACGCCGTAGGCGAGCACGGAGGTCATGAGGGAGGTGCGCAGCGAGGCCGCCGTCGAGAGGGCGACGCTCTGCTTGCGCAGCTCGGCGGCCTCGTCACTGCCGCCTTCTATTCCGCGAAGAGCGTTGCTGATGTCGGCGAAGGTGCGGCCGCCCGCCCCACGCTCGGCGTGGCGTTTAATGACGAGCGCCTCGACGTAGGCCGTCGCCGGACCCTGCACGCGCTTCCCAGCGAGCATCGGGGCATCACCTGGCACGTCAATCTTCTCCGCCTGGAGCTGCTTTGTGACCGCGACCCAGGCCCCCGCCCCGGCGGCCACTAATAGGGTCCCGGCAGCGACGGCGAAACCGCCGACACCTCGCAGGGCTGAGGCGGTGGACGAGGCGGTCATCGGTGATCCTTTCGAACGCGGGGGAAATCCGTTTGAAGTGTAGCCCGATCACGACCTGCGAGTGATCAATGCGGTCAGCAGCAACCCGGGCGCAGATGTCAGGGCCTTGAGGCACAAGGAGTTCAGGCCTGGCATCCGTGGGTACTCTTTGCATTCTTAGGAGCGCCACAACTTGGTGCTTGCAGTGCTGCCAAGACTGGCCTCCTCGCGCTGACCCGGACCATCGCGGCCGCCCCTCCCCCTCCCCTATTAATCGGGAAGAGGAAAGCCCTATGCCAACGCCCCCGCGACGTCGTAGCCGGCCGACTTGGCCGAGAGAGGTAAGTTAACGGAATCTTCATTATCGGCCTTTGAAAAACAGGCCGGGGGAGAGGTCCGAAAGGGAGCCGGGTATACCACCGGCGCTCGGCTCTTTTGCCCCAGGACGACGGCGACGAAGTGTGGGAACGCACGCCGCTGGCTACTAAGCCTTACGGGGAGGGCAGGCATGCAGCCTTGTCGGCGGCCGGGAGGCGCATCTGCATCTTCCCTTTCTGCTGCCCCTGTGGGAGCTGGCCCCACATATCAACGATCACGCCGCACCTGCCAGGAATGAATCCGAGCCACAGCCTGGCGGCGCTCGACCGGGCTCCTGCCATCCGGGTCGTCAGGCTTAACCCTGAAGAAGCCGGATGGCAAGAGCCACAGGCAAGGTGCCCATCGAAGCGAACTGGTACTTGCTGGTGCCAAGTTTGCAGTTGTTGGCGATCCGGAAGGCACCAATGGCTGACTCTTAGACCGGCACCGACAGTTAGAGCCGGGCCCCAAAGCTAACAGCCCGGACAAGACAAACGGGTTATAGCGTCGGCTCGTCTGGTTCTTGAGGGCTGGTTAAATCACCCGGTGATGCTTGGCGGTGAGAGTCATGAAGTCCAGGCGCAATGGGCATCGTAGGGACCCATCGCCGTATGCACCTGTGTCCTTTTGGTCTATCTGAGTCTCCAGGCCCCCGCGGATACAGTGTTGCGCTGCTTAGCTAGAAGCAGTTCCTCCCTGACACGCAGAGAAGCCAGGCAGGCTTTGCGCAACGCAGCCTAAGCAAGGACCCGTAAACCGTCTTTAGTGTCAGCGGTTTGGGGAGTACCGAGGCAGTTTGCGAGGTTGCTCATGGCAGGCTCCCGCCATTGCTTCAGGCGAGCTAATTCAGCGATCACCTCAGGCACGTGCTTTCGCTCGTTTACACCACGGGCCGGATTCAATCTGGTATTGCTTGACCAAGCGCCAATATCTGGCTGCGCTTCGCGCCTGGAGGCGCTGTTGATGCTGGCGCTGGTGAGCGTAAGAAGATCGTCTACGTGGCCGGTGTAAACCACAGGCAACGAGAGGTGATTCTTCTCCTCGTCATTACTTCGAGTTGCTTCTACGACAGCCAGAGTCGCCGCGCTCCAGCAGGCGTATCCAGGGGTGACGTACTGCAAGGCCATCCGTCCTGTTTCGAAAACAGGTTTCGGGTCTATCGTCCTAAGCCCGGTTGCGGTGCAATCGACATAAACCTCACCTTGGGGACGGGTTTCATGACCACGTTCAAAGTCGATGCCGCCGGTCCTGATTCGCTGGACGCGGCCACTGCGAGACACGCGTTCGATGGAGGCCAAAAGGTCGAACTCTGACTTGCTGATGGTTGCTCCGCGGAACTGAGTCGGTTCAACAGATCGGTCAAGCCGCAGAAAGAGGCCGGCGTCTTCCATGTAGCGTGCAAGATCCCGTCCAGTCGTGACATTTGCTGCTGCCTGCGCCAGGGTGCTCTGATAGTGAAGCCGGGTGTGTACTAAATCGAGGGGCTGAGTCCATGAGCGATCAATGTACCAACCATCACGCGAGCGGACCCATGAAATCGAGTTAGAGTCGACACCGCGCTCGAGAAGCCAAGTGCAGACGTCCATCGCAGTTTTGCCTGCCCCGATAACAGTGAAGCCGGAAGGTACACTGCCTAGGTTGACCAGCTCGTTCGGCGTTACGAGAGTAACGCCCTGTTCGACTTCGTAGGCTGGTTTCCGCCGTGATGGGATGTCGGGTTCGATATAGGTGGCATCGACGAGGCGACGACGCACGCGTACGGTGGTTTCCTTCCCGGTGAGCAGGGAAACGAGCCGGTACTCTCCCGGCCGGTCCTCGTGGAACTCGGTCATACCGAGAAATCGAACCTGACCGGAGGGGAGTAGTACCTGGTTTAGGACCTGCGAAAAATAGGCGCAAATTTCAGGTGCCGATGACAACTCATACATCCCGGCGTTATGCCCCGACCCATCAAGGCGATCCTTGCCGAGATCAGTCGATGAAACGCCGTAGCAAGCTGCAGCCTGATGAAGCCGGACAAAGGGGTAAGCGTCATGCCAGTGACCGCCAGGTAAATCGCGCCGATCAACCATCACGACATCGGCGTCAGAGTGCTGTATCAGGCTATCGACAAAGGCCATGCCCGAGGCTCCCGCCCCGACCACCAGATAGTCAGTCTCGATAAGGGACATTTTTATTCCTCCACTAGAACTACGATGTTCTCCATACAGTGGCCCGCCCACCTAGCGGATTGCACTATAAATCGGAGTATACTCCGCTATAGTAGCAGATGGCATTAGGGCTGCGGCCTCACCTCCTCGAGGGGGCTTGGTGCTACTGTCCGCCAAGCCACGACCGTGAAGACCTCAGCCGGGCGCGCCGCGGTTCTCCTGCTATAACCAAACTAGAAGGGATGATGATGTCCGCAATTTCTCAAAAAGAGGTACTTTCTGCGGCCGACCGAATCGAAATTCACGAACTAACCACCGCTTACGGGGTGCACCACGACCTCCGCGATTTCAGTTCGTTACGTCGGTGCTTTACGTCTGATGCAACGTACGTCATGCGGGTTGCCGGTGGCCCCACCTATGGCCCCCGTGTCGGTGTCGACGAAATAGTGGACCAGATCCAGACCTTCAAAGGCTCGCAAAGCGACAGGCGCAGGCATCATATCTCGAACATCCAGGTCTTACCCCAAGACTCGAACACAGCGACAGTGCTGTCTTACGTCATCGTTTCCGCGGTCGCAGACCAGGAGCTCACCTTCAAGACCGTGGGAACCTACACGGACACGGTCACTCGAACATCTGAGGGCTGGCGGATCTCTGCTAAGGAACTCAATTTGGATACAGGGTTTTAAGACGTCCCAGCAGACCGAACCGTTCCACATGGAAGGCGTCCCCCAGCCTCCCCAGAGCGGCGGCTTTGTTGGGACTCGATGATCTGCCCGCTGAGACCGGCCGTGTTGCGGTCCAAGGAGAAGCCCGCAGCAGTAGCGGTAGTCAGCCAGTGAAAATTGTTCCAAGTTGTAGGCCAGGAGCTGCTGCGGTAACTCTTGCTGATCAACGTCACCCGCCATGGGACCCCCCGCTCTCGGTCAGTCCCGCGCTCCCATCCCGAGGTGCCGGGCAGCCGCTCAGGCCTGCGCCAACTCTGCCGCTCCTGCTACGGCGGAGCTGCCAAGATCGCTCTTGGCCAGCGCCTGCCCGTCCTTAACGGCTGCGGCCCAGGCGCCGGTAGTGCTGACGGCGGCCCAGTTCGAGTGCAGCAGTGCCAGCAGGGTGCTGTGCACTGTCCTGGCATCGGCGGACCCGGCATCGTTGGTGAGGTTGATGGCGCCGGTGGCATCCGAGAGGACTTCGGTGTTGAAGCCGAGGAACTCCGCTTCAACTGCCGAGGCCAGGATGCAGTTGTTGGTCATGTAGCCGACGAGGGTCACGGTATCAATCTCCCGCTCACGTAGCCAAGCGGCCAGGTCCGTACCGGCGTAGACGGAGCCGTAGCTCTTGACGAGGCTCTTCCAGTCACCGGTCCTGCGGCGGTCGATCTCGGGGTGCAGCTCGAATTCGGGCGTACCGGGCGCAAAGACCGGTGCGCCTTCGCCAGCGGTGTGCTGGACGGCCACGACGGGGAGGCCTGCAGCGGCAGCCGCATCGATGGCCTGCGCGATCACCGGCAGGGACTCCTGATGCGGCGGGTACTGGATCTCTAGGGGTCCGCTGAGGTACTGCTGCTGGACGTCGACGAGGATAAGGGCGCGGCGAGGGGTGCTCATGAATGTTCTCCCGGATAGCGGTTGGTGGGTACCTTTCCATCCTCCGGGCTCTCACCTGGGACCACCAGTGGCACGCATGCCCATATACGATGGATTCAGGCCAGAATGAAAAGGAGGGCCTCATGCGGATTGCCGTGTATGCCTTCGACGACGTCACGATGTTCCACCTCGCAGTCCCCCAGATGGTCTTTGACGAGGTGGCCAGGCAGGGACTCGGGGACTGGAAAACCGTCCTGTTCTCCGAGGGCGCAGGACAGGTCCGGACCACAGAGGGGTACCATCTGGGCGGCATTCAGGGCTTCGAGGCGGCGGACCAGGCGGACGTTGTCGTGGTTCCTTCATGGTTCGACGACGGCCGTGCACCTTCCGAGTCACTGCGCCGGGTCCTCCAGCGGGCGCACCAGCGGGACGTGACCATCATGGGGCTTTGCCTGGGCGCGATCCCGGTGGCGGACGCCGGCCTGCTGTTCGGCCGCAGGGCGGTCACACACTGGCAGGCCTTCAATTCCCTGGCCGTCCGGCACCCTGACGTTGTCCTCGACCAGACGGTGCTCTACATCGACCACGGCGACGTGTTGACCTCGGCCGGCACAGCATCCGGGCTCGACGCCTGCCTGCATCTCGTGCGGACCCGCCTCGGAGCGGATGCCGCGAACCAGGTGGCCCGCAGCCTGGTCATCGCCCCACACCGCGAAGGAGGCCAAGCCCAGTACATCGAACATCCCCTGCCCCCACGCTCCTCCGAAGACCCGATCGCCCGCCTGCTTGAATGGGCTTTGAGCCGCCTTGGCGAGCCGCTCAATGTTGACCGCCTCGCCGCGCAGGCACATATGAGCCGGCGGACCTTCGTCCGGGCTTTCCGAGCAACTAGCGGGACCACGCCGTCGGCCTGGATCCGGAGCCGAAGGCTCGACGCCGCCCGGCGCCTGCTGGAAACCACGGACCTGTCCATCGACCAGGTTGCCGCTGACTGCGGCTTCGGCAGCGCCGTAACTCTTCGGCAGAATTTCACGGCGGCCTTTTCCACCACGCCGACGGACTACAGGCGCCACTTCGATGCGCGATTCAAACTCGGAACTCTGCAATAAGCCGTGCCCCGGTTTACGGCGCGAAAGCGTCCGCTACAGCTGAAGTCAGTGCGGCTTGGCGGCTGAGCTCTTCCAGGACTTGTATGGGCGGAGACACGGTCCTTTCATGATGCCGATTTCGTCAAAGCCGCCCAAGCGACCAAAACTTGTGCCCGTTTGGGTCGATTCTCCCTTCCTGGATGACCCCGCATGGAACGCCGTCGTTGACTTCAACGATGTATTTGTCGGGGGAAGCGTGGGTCACCAGTATGCCCTGTCTGCGTTCCAGAGCTGCGGGAATCAATTGCTGTACTGCATGATCTAAGAGCTGACTTAGATCCTTAGGATCTTCGACAACAATCTCCAAGCGGAATTCGGAGTGCGCTTGGGTTATGGGCTGAAGCATTGGTGACCTGTCGAAGACTGGAAAGCCAAGGAGCTCTGGGGAACTATGCGTCCTGGCTTGCAGGCGTAAGGAGTATCTGCACGCAAAACACCAAAGTGCAATGGGCAATGGGCAATGATTAGCCTTTGGTGTGCTCGTCGATGACGGACAGGGCGCCTGACCCATCGCAAGAGGAAATCGGCGGAAGCGCCGGAGGCTCGCCGCCGGCGCTGGGGGTGCTGAGCGACACCCCGAATCCACGAGCAGCAGTCGCAGGGAGGACATACGGCACGGGTTGCTGATCTCCGCTGAACAGGCGCCGTCTCACCAACAATGCCGGTTCTAAGTCTGCCCTTGTATCCGTTGGCGTATCCATCACCCCCAGCCTGTCCTCAGTGGACCTGATCTATCGGCATTGTGTAGCAGACGGCTGTTCCTTCTAGTACTACTTTCCCATCTCCTCGCACCACCGTGGTGTTGAGAGTGGTAATCGGCTTGTCATCACGGACATGGGTTACCTCCACGTTCCCGGTAATAACATCACCGGGCCGTACAGGGGCCTTGAAATTCCAATTAACGTTGAGGAAGACCGTGCCCGGTCCGGGCAGTTTCTCGGCGACCACGGCGTTGAGGATGGCGCTGGTCACGCCTCCTTGGACGACGATTTCACCAAACGGGGAGGCCGTTGCCGCGCCGGGATCGTAATGCAGCGGATTTCGGTCTCCACTGATCTCAGTGAAAAGCGAAATGTCATCTTCAGATATCCTGCGTGACATCCGCGCGGTCTGTCCGATATGAGGTTGATTCCGCAGCCAGTCCGAAGCCATATCTGGTCCTTTTCCGGGAAGCCAAGCAGTGAGGCAGGGCGGTCCCCCAAACTCGCTGAAAGCAAGTAGCAAATGGGCGTTGCCCGTTCAGTTGGAGCGGACGAGGTCGAGGGTCTTGAACTTGGAATTGTGGAAGATGATTGGACTCTCGTGAAGGTGGACGTCGGCGCTGTGTACCTCCAGGAGCGCTACGACGTGGTCGCCGGCGGGATATTCGGCAAATAGGGAGCAATCAAGCCAGAGCGAGCAGCCAGGGATGATTATGGCTCCCCCATCCGTCGACGTGTATGAGATTTCGTCAAACTTGTCCGGGTTCTTTGATGCAAGTTGGCGGCAAGTTGCCTCCTGACCCGTACCAAGAATGGACACTCCAATTCTCTCGGCCCTCTTCAGAAAGGGCCATGTGGTCGAACTGTTCTGCACAGCGACGGAGACCAGCGGCGGTTCCAGCGAAACCCCAACAGTGAACGAGGAAGCGGCGAGACCTTTAGGCACTCCGTCCACTACCGCGCAAATTGCGGCCACGCCCGAGGGGAAGTTGGAAAAGGCTTGGCGGATGTCCGGAGACTCGGAGATGTTCATGACAGTCATGACTTTCCTTTCGACGGGCGCAGGAGACGCCTAAACTTTTGAAAGCGAACTTTGTTCGGAGTGTACTTTCATTAAAGCATTTGCAGGTCCCATTCACAAGGGCTGGGAGGGTGATTTCGGCGAGAAACGCAGCGGGATTGGCCCGCGCATCCAAGGGACTCCTGCGGCATAGCAGCTCCATCATGGAGTCCTAGATCTTCAGCGGGCCAGCCAGGTCGGAGATGCGTGCCACTACGCGCTGGTCTATCGTGTCTGGGTCGCGGCGGCGGGCGTGCGTGGCGAGCACTTCATGAACGTAGATCGCGTGGATGTTCAGTGCAGTAAGGCGCGGCGGCGACGGGCGGAGTACGCCGGCGTCCTGGCCTCTGCGAATGACATTTTCGACCAGGTCGTGCCAGCGGTCGCCCTGTTCCAAGCCCCGTTGGCCGAAGTCTTCGGGGCTGAAGGAGTCACGCACGTATACATACCCGCTGTCGGGGTCACGCTTGTAGAGCCCGGCCAGCGACGTGTACATCCTGGTGATGGTTTCGATGTAATACTCGGCCGTGCCATTCTCGGCGGTGTGTTTGGCGTCCTCGTCCAGGCAGGCCTGCAGCACGTCGTTGAAGAACTCCTCGTAGATGAGGAGGAAGAGGTTCTTCTTGTTGACTACGTACCGGAAGAGCGTTGCCTCCCCGATGCCGGCTCTGGCGGCCACTTCCTTGGTCGTAATGCTGTCGTACTCCTTTTCGGAGAGCATTTCACGAGCGACCGCCAAAACGCTTTCCATGGTCTGGCGCTTCTTCCGTTCACGCAGGTTTGGGGACTTTTCTGCTACGTGTGACATGAGGGAGACCTGACAATGGTGGCTGGCTCAGCGTTATCACCAAGCTGCGAAGGGAAACCTGACTTGATCACCCGGAGGATAATGATGCCGACGACCGGGCCAAGGACGAGCGTAAGAACTGCCATCTCCCAGCTGAAAGCCCCGACAATAAAGGGGAATAGAGCGATGCTGGCGGCGCTGACTGCGTAGCCGCCGGCCATCTGTACCGAAAGCGCGCTGCCAACGTGGGCTTCGGGGCAAAATTCGCGGAGCAAGGCAGAAAGAAGGGCTGATGCGCCAATAACCGTTATCCCCCAAAGGATGCACACGGACAATAAGACCGCTGGTTGCCACGTGGCGCTCATTGCCACCAGGGTGGCGGCTGCGCCGGAAAGCAGCATAAAGATCTGCGAAATGATAATTTTGCCAAAGCGGTCGGCCAGAAATCCGGCAGCGATACATCCCAAAGCGCCCGAAGCGATGATGATAAAGGAAGCGACCGCGACTAGACCAGTAGGCGCCGCCCCGCCGGAAATACGGTGGGCGACCAGGGCGCCCACAAAAGTCCACATGGCATAGAGCTGCCACATGTGGCTGAAGTACGCCATGTTTACAAGCAGGACCTTGCGGTTCCTGAGCACGGCAAATCCCTGACGAAGGCTGACATGGGTAGGAGTATCCCTGTACGGGGCTGTCCCTGGGACGAGGAGGAACAGTAGGCCGCCGACAAGTGAGCAGATACTCGTAGCTATGATCACAACTTGCCAATCCGCGCCCCCGATCCCGTTGATCAGGTGTGGTGCGGCGGACCCTACGGTCAGTGCAGCGACCAGAGTGCTGGAAGCCAGACTTCGCCGGTCGGGCCGTACCCATGCCAAAGTTTCTCGAACGGCAACAGGATAGATGCCGGCCAGAAATATTCCGGTGGCAAGCCTCAGCACCAGGGTGGCCTCGAAAGTGGGGAACACAAGAAGCAAGATATTTGCTGATGCGGCCCCAGCCGCACAGGAACTGTAGAATATCCGGGCGCTAAGACGATCCGGCAAGCGCAAAAGCGCGGACACGATTGCTCCGATAATGAAGCCCGCTTGGACACCAAACGTCACCCAGAAGAGCTGTGTGTCGGGAACCTGCCATCGAGCGGAGATGCCTTTGATGATGAAGGAGGCAGAGAACCACACGCTAATGCTGAGCAGTGTTGCGAAACCGATAATCAGGACTGCGCTCTTAGTGCGAGGTCTGGTGTTAGGTGCAACAGCCGTTGTTGTGCCTGCCATATTGGCCTTTCCGGCGCGTCCGCGCGCGTGGTGAGAACTCCTAACGGAACCGCAGAGCGGCTGCACGGCGGCAGCCACACTACGGCTCCCGCTGTTAGCGGGGGGCAAACCGGTTCGAGATGGAGTGGCTGGCAGCAGGGTGAGTTTCCGACACGTGAGTATTGCCTTCGCCTCGGAGGTACTCGCGCAACGTGGAGCCCTCGTAGTCCTTCCAGACCCGGCCCCTCTTCTGCAGCTCCGGCACGACAAGTTCCACGAAGTCTTCGTAGTCACCAGGTGAAACAGCGTAGGAAAGATTGATGCCGTCCAGGTCGCCCTCGTCGACCCAACGTTCAATCTCATCGGCAATCGTTTCAGGACTGCCGGCGATAACCGGTTCCATCCCACCGATGCTGAGGTATTCAGCAATAGCGGCCGGAGTCCACTCGCGCGACGGATCCGCCTTGGTGAAGAGGTTCACTACGGTCTGGATTCCGTTCGATTCCAGGTTCTTGAGCGGTTCATTCATGGGGAATTTGCTCAAGTCGATGCCTGACCATCCGCCAAAGAGCGCCAATGCACCCGAATGGGATGCATGCTTGCGGTATTCCGCCAGCTTCCGTTCAGCAGCTGCGTCCGAGTCGGCCACAACAGCGGTCAGCAGGGAGAAGATCTTCAGGTCGTCGCCGTTACGGCCTTCAGCCTCTGCCGTGGCCCGGATGTCGCTTGTTATCTGCCGGCTAAGTGTGGGGTTCAGGACATTGACGAAGATCCCCTCGCCGTGCTTGGCCGCGAAGGCGCGGCCGCGGGGTGAACCGCCGGCCTGATAAATGACAGGGGAACGCTGGGGTGATGGTTCGCACATGTGGAATCCCGGAACATTAAAATGTTCGCCGGCATGTCCAATGGGGTGGACCTTCTCGGGATCCACGTAGATACCCTTTTCCCGGTCAACGACCACGGCGTCGTCTTCCCAGGACCCTTCCCAGAGCTTATAAACGACTTCCATAAATTCTTCAGCCACTGCATACCGCTCGTCGTGGCTCATCTGCGCGGACATTCCATGGTTAAGCGCTGCGCTGTTAAGATAGGAGGACACCACGTTCCAACCAATGCGGCCTTCCGTGACGTGGTCGAGAGTGGAGAGCCTTCGGGCCAAGGCGTAGGGATTTTCGAATGTCACCGCAGCCGTAACAGCAAATCCAAGGTTTTTGGTCGCTTGCGCCATCGCAGAGACATACATCATCGGATCGTTCGCCGGAATCTGCATCCCATCGCGCAGGCTGGGTGCAGCGGAACCTTCGAACACATCGTAGGGGCCAAGGACATCCGCGAGGAAGAGAGCGTCAAATCGACCCTTCTCGAGGGTCTTTGCCAGGTTCGTCCAATAGTCCAATTGGGTGTAATTTTCGGTCTTGCTTCGGGGATGCCGCCACAACCCCGGGCTCTGGTGCCCGGGAGTCGCCATATGGAATGCATTGAGACTGATTCGCTTACTCATCATCGGCTCCTTGAGTCCTTAAATGATCGGACGCTCCGATCGAAGTACGCACTCAGTAAATCATGCATCGCCCTTGGTGTGAAGCGGAAGCGCGGGCGCAAGATCCCAAAGGGACTCATCTTGTGTTGCCGGTCACGATCGTGCTCTACTAGAAGTGTACTCATAACGAAGTGCACTTCTATGCTTTTTGTTTGGGTGTCCATGCGGCCCCGGTGGGTTGTTTGGCCGTCCATGCGACCCCGGTGGGGCAGGTAGATAATCGGTTTCGTCTCGTGCTGGTCACGGGTAGCCGGGTCTTCGACGCTCCACTGCTTCAGGTCGATAACAGTTGCGATGACGCTTCCCGTTTTCGCCATAGCTTTGGGATAAATCATGAGTAGTTTGCAAACGAGCGGGGCCGCAGCCTTATCCATGAAGGACCGACTGCGTTCGGTACGCGCCGCAGCTGCAGGAAACATGCTGGAATGGTTCGACTGGACCTTATACGGGATTTTCTCCACCTATCTGGCGGCCAACTTCTTCGACAACAGGAGCCCCACGTCCGCGCTGCTGTCGACCATGGCCGTTTTCGCCGGTGGCTTCATCGCCCGTCCAGTTGGCGGCTTCATCTTCGGCCGGCTTGGGGACAGGGTTGGACGACGGCTTACCCTGCTTGCCTCTATGATGACGCTCTCATTTACGACGCTGACAATTGCTGTGGTCCCGACCTACGATCAAATCGGAGCGTGGGCCTCACTCATCCTGCTGGTGCAGCGACTGTTGCAGGGCCTGGCCCACGGCGGCGAAGCAGGCGTCTCGTACACCTACGTGGCGGAAATTGCGCCAAAGGAACGCCGGGGCCTCTGGACCAGTGTTGTCTACGTCAGTGTGATGATCGGTGTTATGGGCGCTACGGCTACGGCTGCGCTGCTGAGCAACCTCTTGGGCAGCGCGGCAATGAGTGAATGGGGCTGGCGGATCGGCTTCGGACTTGGAAGTCTGCTCGCGCTGTACGTTCTTGTCCTGCGGCGTTACGCCAAGGAAACCGATGTGTTCGCCGAGCAGGCATCCGAGAAGCATCCAAAGGCAGCGGACAGCAAAATGTCACCTGCGGACCGGGCAAGGTTGTATAAAGCCTGCATTTTCATTTTCCTTCTCTCGGCCTGCACCAACGTCGTTTACTACACTTGGGTGACGTTTGCCCCGGTAAACGCGATCACATTGAAGGGAATGGACCCGGGCGGCGCCTACACAGCGAGTCTGCTGGCCCAACTGATGGTGCTGTTCTTCCTCATCCTGTTCGGCCATCTGTCGGATAAGGTGGGCCGCCGCCCCATGACAATGGCTCTCGGTGTCGCTGTGATCCTGCTGATTGTCCCGGTTCAGATGATCCTCACGGACCAGCCATGGACTCTCTTCGTCGCCCAAGGACTGGGCCTCACTGCATGGGCTCTCGCCGTAGGCTTCTATCCGGCGCTGATGGCCGAACTGGCACCGACCTTTGCACGGGCCAGGGTGGTGGGTGTGATGACATCCCTGGCTGCAGGCGTCTTCGGAGGCACGGCGCCCTATCTATACACTTGGCTCACAAGCATCGGCCTCGCCTCTGTCTTCTACGCCTACCTGGCCGCACTCGCCGTACTGACCATAATCGTCGGTTTCAAAATGAAAGAAACCCGTGGCATGGACCTGAACGAGGACATGCATCAATCAGCCCTGCCAGCAGAGCAGCCCCAGCCATCCTCAGCGGCTTCAAACTGAGCAAGGCTCGACAGAATTGAATTGAAGGGAAGTGACCTCATGCAAAGCGAAGCTGAGACTCATACCGTCGTGAACAAAGGCGACAGAACCGACTTCGGGACAGAGATTGAGAAGGAGACACAGGGGCCTGATGACGTCGGCGCTGCCGGAGTCGGCAGTCGCCGCAGCGGAACTTGACTTAGAGAATTTTCTGTCTCGCCTCACGTACGGCGGATGAATTGTCCGGCCAGCACTACTACGAATTTAGGGACAGCATTGCCTAATCACAAGGTGCCAGTGTGGGCCATACAACGAGTCAACGCGGTGTTGGCCGATGAGATAAGCTCCGGCCGCCGTCCAACTGCACAAGTCCTCGCGCGCCGTACCGGGCTAAGTAAACGCCTCATACGGCGCTGCCTGTTCGAATCCATCCCGCCAAAAGACTCTGGTGGCCAACCGGCATCCCCAAAGACCTGAGCCCCTCCTAAATATCGGCAATCCCAGCTCCGGCTAGAGGACCAAACTAACCACACGATTGGAACATCCCCCATGACGTCATCACTTACTGTCCAGACTACGGGCACCGAACAACGCGAAAGAGAACTGCTAACTTCCGTCCCCACCGGCCTGCTGATCAACGGTCAGTGGCGCCCGGCGGGATCCGGTAAGACCTTTGATGTAGAGGACCCGGCCACGGGCGAGGTCCTGCTCAGCATCTCCGACGCCGGTGTTGAAGACGGTGCAGCCGCCCTCGACGCCGCTGCCGCCGCTCAGACAGATTGGGCCCGCACCGCCCCGCGCGAACGCGGCGAAATCCTGCGCCGCGCTTTTGATATGGTCACTGAGCGGGCTGAAGACTTCGCGCTCCTGATGACCCTCGAGATGGGTAAGCCCTTGGCAGAAGCCCGCGCCGAGGTCACCTACGGCGCTGAGTTCCTGCGTTGGTTCTCCGAAGAAGCCGTCCGCATCTCCGGGCGCTACTCCCCCGCTCCAGATGGCAAGAACCGCTTGCTGGTGCAGAAGAAGCCGGTGGGTCCCTGCCTGCTGATCACTCCGTGGAACTTCCCGTTGGCTATGGCCACCCGCAAGGTGGCCCCCGCCGTCGCCGCCGGTTGCACCATGGTACTTAAGCCTGCCAACCTGACCCCGCTGACCAGCCTGCTGTTCGCCCAGGTTATGCAGGAAGCCGGCCTTCCCGCCGGTGTCCTGAATGTCATCCAGACCTCCACGGCGGGCGCCGTGACCGGCCCGCTGATCAAGGATGACCGGCTGCGCAAGATTTCCTTCACCGGTTCCACGCCTGTTGGCAAGGCCCTCATTCGTGAGGCAGCTGACAAAGTTCTGCGCACTTCCATGGAACTTGGCGGCAACGCCCCGTTCGTCGTCTTCGCGGACGCAGATCTGGATATGGCCGTTGAAGGTGCCATCGCTGCAAAGATGCGCAATATGGGCGAAGCCTGCACGGCTGCCAACCGCTTCATTGTGCACGAGTCCATCGCCGACTCCTTCGCTGAGAAGTTCGCCGCCAAGATCGGTGCACTCACCACGGCCCGTGGCACCGAGCCCGAGTCCAAGGTGGGTCCGTTGATCGACGGCAAAGCCCGTGACGGTGTTCACGCCTTGGTGACCGAGGCCGTGGCTGGAGGTGCCACAGCCGTTACCGGCGGTGCCGCCGTCGACGGACCCGGCTACTTCTACCAGCCCACCGTGCTGAAGAACGTCTCTGCAGATGCGCGCATCCTGCAGGAGGAAATCTTCGGTCCGGTAGCTCCGATCGTCACGTTCTCCACCGAGGATGACGCCGTTCGCCTGGCCAACAACACCGAATACGGCCTGGTGGCATACGTCTTCACCAAGGATCTCAACCGCGGCCTGCGCATCAGCGAACGCCTGGAGACCGGCATGCTCGGTCTCAACGCCGGCGTCATCTCCAACGCGGCGGCACCGTTCGGCGGCGTCAAGCAGTCCGGCCTGGGCCGCGAAGGCGGTTCCGAAGGCATCGAAGAGTACCTCTACACCCAGTACGTAGGTATCGCGGACCCCTACGCCGACTAGGGCATGTATCGGCCCGCCGCACTCGCAACAGGACGTTCGCAAAAGCGGCGGGCCGGCCCCTCGGACGGTTCCAAAGAAACGTCGCCCTTGTCCCTCTTTGGGGATCGAATCAGCGATGACACGACGGCTACTCCTAATCGGTAAGATTGGTCCGCGAAGCGCTATTACCGCTGTGCTCCGTCGTCCAGAGGACTGGACGCAACCGGGTAATGGTGTGGCGTGCAAGAGGAATAAGGCAAAGACGGCAGCGCCGGCACCTCGCCTTCCTTGGACCAGATTGCCAGGGGCAGTGTCGTGAGCATCTGGCGTCTTTCGCGACCGGGTTAAACGTCGTCCAGAACGTGCGCGTCGGACCTCGGGCGGCCGACGTCGAAGCATCGAAGCGACGAAGGACCGGTGCCGGATACCTATGTGACGCTGAAGCTTAGCGTCGTCGCCCTTGGATGCTCGGGCCTTCGTTCATGTGCTGTACCGCAGACCTCAAGTCAGGCGACAGCCGTACTGGGCCTTGGGTCGTGGACAAATCGCGGTAGTTTGAGAAACCGCCGGCGCCGATGTCCCGGAATAGGCCAGGTATTGTGGCTGGCTAGGTATGTCGCAGCGCTCGCGCGATGATTGTGGAACCCAAACTGGAGTGGCCCAAGTGCTTGCTCGCCCCGTGCAAAAAAATTCCTTCCGGAGAGAACAGATGGAGGGTGGAGAGCAGGGTGTCCACCGGGGACGCCAAGACGCAATCCTAGGCCTGCCTTTGATGCAGGACTTGGGTCTGTTGCACGGATAGGTGACATCTGTTGTGCCTAGTCAACGGGACTGGGCTGGAAGGATGTCTACTATGACCAAGCCGTAC